>CAYQMO010000160.1:0-8651 GCA_964418315.1 uncultured Geobacter sp.
GCACTTAGCCAATTACGGTTAAGTGCTTTTTTGTTGGTTTTTATTTTGGTAACCTTTCAGTAACCTTTCAACTATTATTTTTCCCCCTGCCCCCGTGCCAGAATCCCCAGGTGGATCTTCATCCCGGCGGGGATCCCTGAGCTACTTACTCGCCATATCAGGAAAATTCATACAACAACCCCCATCACTGCGAAGGACGCAAACCAAATCATCAGGGAGTTCCTGGACGTCGGCAAACTCGGTGGAAGAGTCAAGTTGGAACTTGCGGACTCTTTTAATTCTCTGTCTGATGATGTATGCAAGCCCGGTGGCACAAAGGATAATACTCAAGCTGAATGGCATAGGACGGCTCCCTGTTTTTATGCCGGCAAAGTATCATGCTAAATAGATTCCTTCAACTCCGGTATGACAGCTGCGACTTTTTTTCTCTCCCCACTTCCAGCAAACCCGCCTTATTCCCCAGTGCCAGTTCCAACAACCCAACTAATCAATGGTTGCCAACTAATCACTATTGATTATAAGTAGCTGATATTGCTGAATAATATATCTTGACATAACTATTTCATTGGCGCATGGTGGTATTACCGATTTAACTGAATCGTTTAAATTGGCTGGATAGGGAGGCCTCCCGAAAAGATAATCCTGGTTATCTTCCAGCCATTCACCCCAGGGACACAGCAAAACCCCCCGGAGGGTAACAAAATGACAAGTTTTTCAGGTATGAATGTAACAGGATTAATTGCGATATTGCAGGCCGCACACGCGGAACACGGTAATCTTGAGGTACGAATTGAAGGCGAAGACTGGAAGGGTTCATGCGTAGTTGCGGAAGAGCCAGGGGAGTTCCCGTCATACTTTGATTTTCACCTGTAGCATCTGCCGCCAGGATGAACAACAAGAGAGGCGATACCATAGCGGTGTCGCCTCTTCTTTTTGCTTGAAAGAATTTGCTCAAAGGTATAATCATCTGTCGCCTTGTCTGTGACAGCCCGGTCGATCGAAGGCCGGAACGATCCAGGGAGGCGCAACGCAGTGGGTAAAATCCGGGAGTGTATTCGGACGTCTGGACAGGGCTTGAAAGAGCATTGTTCCTCCCGGTACTTAATTGACATCCTGTTCCGAAGAGTTTACGCTTTTCCTGTAGCGAGTGGGGCTACCTTCTCCAGAAGGGTGTTGCGGCAAATCTTGGGTAGAAGATTTCAGGGCCGTCACCGAATCATACAACACCTTTCCTCTCGCTAAGCTCCAACAGTAGCGCCGGAAGGCTCAACCGATTTGTCGGCTCTGGCACCGGTCTTGAACGCTACTTCTTGGAGCTTTTCTTTATCGGCGTGGTATCCTCGGCGAACAGCAAGCTCCGTTAAGCCACGAACGGCAAGCAACCCATACCAACCTATGCGCCAGAAACAAACAGAGCCGCCCCGATATGCAGGAGCGGCTCTTCTTTGTGCTGTGAATCAGGGAACGGTTCAAAAAACCTGCCAGACAGACCCGGTACCCCGATACAGATTTTTGCCCGTAGCTGATGGTACTCGCTACTGAGGTACAGGCTATTTTCCCCAGAAATTTTCCGGAAATTTTTCAGAATTTTTACTGGTAGCGGCTCAAATCAACCGGTGACACGTCGCCGTTATTAACCTGAATGGCCACGGCGATCCGGTCGCCACGTTCGCCATAGATTTTTGGCTTCAATTTACTGCTAATCCATTTTCGCGTCTCAATGCGTAATTTAGCCCGTTGTGCGCTTACCATGCCCTCAGTGTCGCCGGAGTCGTCGTCGGCAATATCAAGCATCTCGTCAACCAGAATATCAGTCTGATCTTCCTTGGCGCGGGTGTACTGAGCTGCAAAGGCTTCATTGTCGCGAAGTAAGCGGTAAATCGTGGCGATACTTGGAAAGTCTGGTTTCTGCTCCTGTAGGCGTTTAACGATACCTGCAAGGCTCTGTGTGGATTCGGCAATAGTGGAGCATAGCAAGTCAAGATTTGCCTGCTGTCGGGCTTCCTGTGGTGCAAGGGGTGCAAGGAGTGCCGCCACTGGTTCTGGTAAGATGTTTATGTTGTCGAAAGGGGCAAACATAGGGTGGTTCCTCCGTGTTGTGTCAGTGCTGATATAAATACACGCGAGACGGCTACCGGATGATAGCCGCCTTGTGTGGCTAGCTAACCCCTTGGTAAGTGAATCGTCGAAATATCGAAGTCCAGATTATACGGTGCACAACCGTTCCCCGTGGCATAGTCAACGAATCCCTTAGCACGAACATCCTCAGGGACTATGTTGAAGCTGGAGCGCAGTTCTTTGAGCTTTTGAAGGTCCGCCCAGTGATATCTCTGATAATCTGATTCCAGAATAGCCCAATCACGAAAAGAATTAATTTTATCGGTCGAGAGGACGAGATTAAACTGCTTCCGGTATTTTAACTCGGCGGCGACAACTCTGTCCTGATTTGTGAAGGATTCCATCTGACGGCTGATGTCCTGCGCCTTCTGGTGAAAAACTGCAATAGCCTGGCTGACTGGTTCGTTCTCGATAATCCACGAGAGGCGTTGCATCTCTGCACGGTGGTGGTCAAGCTCTGCCTGCGTCCTGGTGCCTTCGTAAACCGATACGAGTAAATCCTTGTAGCCCATTTTCCGCTCTGCCTGCTGCTGGATGTTGGCGTTACGGTCGTCGGTGAGCTTCCCGATTATTGCCAGGGTGACGCGGTGCTGTTCTGTTAGTGTTCCGATGGTGATGACGGGCATGATGTAACTCCTTTTAGTATGTGTTTTAAATATTCCAGCCGGTTCTTGGCCCGGTCAAGCCGCAATAGCCATATTTGACTTTCGGTTGATTCTTAAATTCGGTTGTCCCGGCCCAACAGAAACAGGCGCAAGCATCGCCGATACAGTTAAAATCTTCGACAATTTCACCGGCGGCATTTTTCCGGAATATTCCCGGCTTGGCCATCGGGCACCAATAGTTTTGAAATTCTTGTTCTTTAAGCTGCATGGTGTTTCTCCTTTAAATTAAATCCTGCTGCATGAGCATAACGCCCTGTAGTACCTGTAGCGCCTTTTCAAGTTCCAGCCTTGCCGCTGGTATATCTCCATCACGGCAACATGCTACGGCGGATCTTTTGTGCCCCTTGTGCAGATTCCAAGAATCTGCTGTTTTTGATGAAGCTCGATAAATTTTATCAGCCTCGGTTACGAACCAGCGCCATAATTTAAGTTCTGGATCGTAGAGCGGTTCAATACGATCCTTAAATTTATCGAGAAGGTTATCTGGTATATTGACGATGGAACCGGCTTGTATTTCGCCGTGAACCGTTGCAAATGCTGTCTTTGCTCGGCATTTCATAGGAAGTCACCCTCGTTTAGAAAGATTTCTTCTGTTGGCGGGTTTTGGAACGTTTGGAACGTTTGAGGGTTTTTTCCATAACTTTCTATAGAGTTTTTTCCTATATACTTTCGGGAAAAATGGTCAAAGGTTCCAACTGTTCCATTTTCGAGTGAAATACCCTGCCAGTGGATACCGTTGGAGCGCACTTTTAAAAAGCCTCTTCCTTTGAGTAGGTCTCCGAATTTCCTATCTGACAGACCACGCCACCCAGAATAATCTCTAAAAGAGTTCATCAGAGTTTGAGCCGGCGTTCTCTTCAATTCATCAAGCGAGCAACACTCATTAATCCAGCCCTGAAAAACGTCTTCTGCCTGTCGATACTCCTTCACTGCGGACATGAGTGCAGCCGGTGGCCTTAGTCCTATACGCTGCCATTCAATACAGCCACGAACCGCCCAGGCGAGAATGCCCGGAAGTTCCGCTTTCAGTTTTGCAGCCAGTTCCGGATCTTTGGCATCTTCAGAGATAACTGCTCGGAAGGGTACAAGGTGAATTCGTCGCCAAATTCCGTGGTCGGTACCTCGGACATGTGGCCGATAATTACCGAATCCGATTAATTTAGCCTGGGGGGTGTAGGTGAATCCGGCCTGATATATCTGTCTGGCAGTTATAACGTCTCCGCCTGTAAATGACTTGATAGCGGCCTCATCCAATTTTTGGCCGTCGTTGACTTCGGAAAGAGTGACGAGCCTTGAACCTCTCAGAGTCGCCAGCATATACAACTTATTGTTATCGGTGCCGCCAGTATCTCCCGTCATTATCAGCCCGGTGTCGGCTGTGGTTGCATAATCACAGAGTACCCACTGAAAGACATTCATCAATGTGGTTTTGCCATTGCCGCCGGTTCCGTACCAGAAATTTAGAATCTGTTCGGAAGTCTTGCCTGTCAAACAGTAGCCGATGAACCGCTGGAGATAATCTACCAATTCCATATTTCCGCACATTGCCCAAATTATGAATGACAAGAACGTCGGGCACTCTGCGACACGATCATACAGAATATTGACTTTTCGCGTTATCAGGTCGGCGGGGTCATGTTCTTTCAAGTTGCTAGTTGCCAGGTCAATCGTACCGTTTTGACAATTCAGCAACATGTTATCCCGGTCGAGCTGGTCGGCTGCTGTGATAAGGTCTGGTTCATGTTGACAAGCAGAAATTATAGTTGTCTGTCTGGTAAAGGACTCTATGCCAATCAGTGCTTTTCTGCGTGCAAGACGTATATGTTCCGGTAGCTGCTTTGATTCTAGCAACAGTTTTTCCTGCATCTTGTCAATGTACGGATACAAACTGCCAGGCATGTTAGTACACCATCTGCTTCCGTCCCACTGGTGCCAACCAACACCCGGAACAAACCGGACAACATTTTTATACAACTCGCTGAACTGCTTTTTGAGCCGCTGGTCGGTTATCAGATTCGCGTCCTCATCCTCGCCTGATGCACCGTTGTGGTGTCTGTCAAAGATGCTCTTGCAAGTTCTTGTTACCTCATCCTGCGGCAAAGGTAACGGGAGGCCGCTGCTCCATGTTGTGCCCATTTCAATCAGTCCTTCGAGCGTAATACCTTTCTGCTGGTGGATCCATACGCCGGCCAGTCGTGACAGGGAAATGTTGCGCCCCTCCGGTGTCGTTGTATGTAGCTCCGCAATGGTCGCCTTGCCTTCCGTAATATGAGCAAACAGCCATTCAGGTGGATCCGGTAGCGGTAACTCATCAAGCCCGGCTCCGGTTCTCCATTCGTACGGTCTGCCAGTCGCGTGGATACTCGGTGGTGCTACGACATAGCCGCCCTCTGCCCGTAGATCCACTCCTGGAAGGTCTGCTCGCTTCTGGAAATTGCGGTGTCCATCTGAATATTTGCAATATGCGTGTAGTCCTTTGCCAGTTTTTACAACCGGACACTTAGGGAATCCCTTAGCTTTAGCGGCTGCAATGGCCTCTTTCGTGTCAAAATCAACCACGGTAAGTCTCGAAATGGAGCCGGTTACAATGCCAATATTCCGGGTACCGTCAGTGAACCACTGGACAAGCTCGTCATCGGTCGCGTGTCTGGTCTGATATGGCTTCCAGCTCGCAAGTGCAGGACGCTTGCCTCTTTTGTCCAATGGTGCCCCGGCTGGTTCGTCTGGCCCGTGAAGCGGAATAACCGATATTCCACGGCCAATATAAATACGTGCTGCATCTAATGTTGTCATAACGCCCCCTTGTCGATCAAATCGAGCGTACACAACAGATAAACAGCCGCGTCGATTATGGTCTGGTGGCTCTCATGGTTCTGCGGAATCCTGCTAATCTTGTTGAGCAGGCCTTTCAGGTGGCACTTGAGCGGCTTAACGAGGAGTCGATTATCCATGTTGCACCGCCTTGTTGCGAAGCTCACCTATTGCTCTCCATATCGCTTTCTTTGCCGACAAGAAGCGCTGGAGGCTGGAGTCATTAAGGAATGCAATCTGACTGTCAGGGGAAATGTCAGCTACTACACGGCCAGTAAGCCGGTCAAGGTAGAGCTGCGGGAGTTGGCCGGTTTTTGCGGCGTGGTAGGTGATTACGTCGGCGTCGGATGTGGTGATGCTGCTCTTGGTCTGCATAGGTCAGTTACCCCCATTCAGAGAAAGCGAGTCCATCCAGCTCGTGACGGATGATAATTTCCATCCGACAATATTCTGGCTGATCCTGAACGGCTGAGGAAAACGGCTATCATCCTTGGCGCGTCTCCATACGGTAGTGCGGCTCATGCCGGTGATACGACATAATTCTTTGAGGCGGATGATACGTTCCTGTACTGCTGCCTGTTTTACTGCCAATAGTTCTTTTGACATGTGAAGTTCCTTTCGCGGGTATGCCGCTGAAGCAACAAAAAAAGCCCTGTACCAAAGCACAAAACAAATAAATGTCTTGTGGTTCAGTACAGGGCTAATGAGTGTTCCTTCCTGGCTCCGTAAGGGTCAATAAGGGGTCGTTACCTGTTGCTGTTTGTATGAAACGAGTGTTCCGCCTGCGTCAACAAGCGGGGTCATTCCCTGGGACTATTTTTCTGTAGCTGTTATGCTCCTTAATTCACCGCCGTAATTTTGTACTATGGCAGTACCGGTAAAAGGGGTGTGTATACGGCAATGCTCGTGAAAATATTGTTTCAAGCTTTTCTTCTCAATCTTTGGCATAAATCGGCAAGCTATCCCCCCCAGATTGAAAAACAGTTTGTGTTCCCCATCAGGCATTGAACGCCAGTAATCGGAAGAATACCCGACTTTGGCGTTCGATACTGATAGCGTGGTCTCAACCCCGTCCATCAATATCCGGTGAACAACTACCGGCGCAAACAACATTTCGTTGTATGCTTCCTGAGCTGGATTGCGGCCTAAAACTGGTATCTGTGTCTTTGTCGTGTCCATTATATTTTTCAAAGCTCCTGAATCGTCGGTTACTGGTCTTACTGTTGCATAGGGTACCATCTCGTTAATTTTTCAGTCAATAGCAAAAATAGCGCACAATATTTACAACGGCGAATTATGCCGCCTTGCGGGTAATCGGTATAACCTTAGTCGATTCTGTTGCATTGATGATGCTGTTTAACTTGCGTTCCCATGCTTCAAGGGCTTGCTGCTTTTCCTTATCGTATCGGTTCAAGTTATAGGTGCGGATTACACCTTGCTTGCTATGGTTCAACACTGCGTCAATGACCTCATCCATAAAGCCGATTTGTGACATGAAGGTTGCAGCCGTCCGGCGTAGATCATGCGGAGTAAAATATTCGATACCTAATTTATTTTCAGTAACCGGTACTCCATCTTTGTTAAATACTGGTTTACCGTTCACTAAGATAGGAACAGCAAGATTCCTGCCTACAACTTGAGAGATTGAAAGCCTCCCCATTGGCTGGATTTTTTTGAAGCTAGTACATGGGAATATGTACCCTCTGCCGTCTATGTCTCCGATAAGATCAAGTGCTGTATCGGTTAAATATACCCGGTGGGCTTTTTTATTCTTCGACCTTTCTGACGGTATGGTCCACCAACTACCCTCAATCTCTTCGGAGTGCATACCTATCACTTCGCCAGGGCGTTGTCCTGTGACCAGAATCAAACGAATAGCTCTTCTGATTGCGTCCGACACTTGGCAGGTATCCAATTTGCTCCAAAGGGTTTTAATCTCGGCCTCGCTCAATACACGGTCGCCACGATTAAGCGGTGCAGGCATTACGACACCATCGCAAGGGGAGTGTTCAATGATGTCACGCTGTACAGCGAAGCGGAACATCTTCCTGATAATCTTAAAATTATTATTGGCACTGCCGGGTGAATGTCTATCAACTATTGATTCCAGCAACAGCACAACATCACGTTTTTTAATGTCGGTGGCCTTACGTTTACCCCACACAACAAGAGCGTCTTTATTCAGGATACGTTCATCCTCTTTCCACGACCGTTTATTTGGCTTGGCGTGTTTCTCGATATACTCTGTTATCAACTCCGAAACGGTAGTTATTTTAGCTATCAATTCTGCCTCAAGTCTCTTTTGCCTGTCTGCCTCAAGTCTCGCTTCCATTTCCCGACGTTCACGCTCTAACGGATCAACACCTTTCTTGACTTCGGCCAGACGCTCTGTCGCCTCGGTACGTGCATCAGCCAGGGACACGCCGGGGTAAGCACCAAGTGGATAATACCGCCTCTTGCCTGTCTCGGGACTGGTGAAAACAAAATACCACTGCCGCCAGTCTGGTTTTTCTGTAGGGGTAATACACAATGCTAGCCCGTTACCGTCACGTATCCATGTCTTAACATCTGGTCTTTTGAGTTTCTGTAACTGTTTGTCTGACAACTTGTTTGCTTTTAGATTTGCCATGATACCCCCCCAGGAATTCTGGTAACCTTTCAGTAACCTTTGAAATGTGGTTTTTTACGCTACCGGCTGAAACCGTATGAGCGATAATACGCTTGAATATAATAGTAAGTCAAGATATTTAAAGGGATTTTTGAAACTAGGTAGGAATGGCTGCAACTAAGTGAAACAGTTATACTTCCTTACTTACAAGCTGGATGTCACAGGTTCGATCCCTGTTTCGCCCACCAAAAAAGCCTGATAAAATAGGCAATTAAAAAGAGAGGGCGGCTACCAAGCCGCCCTCTCTTTTTTTACTTTACACTTTACTTTACACCAAAACCTCCTTTTAGTTAACGACCCCACTCATTTGATTATCTCCACCCTTTCCAAGAAGGTATTTTGTCACAACCCGATTACACTCCCCCCCCACCTACAGACATTTATTGAGG
>CAYQMO010000161.1:0-8637 GCA_964418315.1 uncultured Geobacter sp.
CGTCAATCCGAATTTCGGGCGGGAAAGAACCTGTTGATACTCGGTCATTATTTCCGGAGAGACAACCCATTCAATGTCATCATGTTTGGTCACGAATAGTATGACAGTTTCAGGATCTCGATCCTTTAGTATCGCCGAAACAATTATGTTTGTGTCAATTACGACTTTCATGTTCCGGACCGGTACTTTTCTATTTCTTCGGCAATCATATCCTCTGAAATGGCCTGAATATGCGGCAGCGCCTGGGTATTTTTGAAAAGATTCTGTAACTCTTCAACACGAACTGCCCTGTCGTCATCATCAGCGATCATCACGACCTCAATCCGCTGGCCCTTGCGAAAAGGGAGATTAGTCAACTCCATTTTTGACGGATCACTGATGGTTACATATTGTTTGTAAGCGAGCATAGCGGCCTCCTTCAGCTTTTTTATTATGAACTATTATTTTGCCCCCACGGTATTTGTCCAACAAGCCGTTGGACGTTTTATTCGGACTCCCAAGCTGTAGTAAAGCTCCGCATATACAAGAGGTTGGCGCGAGAAAACCCCTTCATATCGGTGAATTCTGCCCGCAGGTCGGTAGCCAGTCGCTCGATAACCTTTGTACCCCAGCCCTCACGTTCTTGCCGTTCGAGAATATCGCGCCCAATCTGCCAATAGGGAAGAATCAGTTCGCGGTTGACTGAAAGAGCCGCCCGTGACCTGGCGGTGCGGATGCGAGTTTTCAGGTCGAACAAGAAATGATTGTAACCGGTGATGTCAGGGGTGGCCATGCTTTAAACCCTCTCTCGGAAAAATCGCAGCCCATTTGCTGCTGTCGGTCGGGTGATAGATGTAAATCGCTTCGTCGTCAAAACCGTTCCAGGTGACGTCTTCTCCGGCTATTGCAATGGCTTCGTCAATGCGGTCGCGGAGGTCTTTGAGAGTTGGGGCGGGTGAAAGGGTTTGCATGATTGTCCTCCATTTTTGCTTTACGCTATACCGAGAAACTGCTTGATTGCAGCTATAAATGCTCGTCCTTCTTCTATTTTCAGCGAGGCAACGGGCTCGATTACTTCCCTATCAGATCAACTACCACAACAAGAACATGATCAGCCTTGTCCAGATAACATCTGATTTCGTCGGTATCAACCCAATCATCATTTATTTTTACAACCCAATTTTCTCCGTCAAGGTTCTGAATCTGTCCATAAAGCAATCATCTTTCACCCATGCAAGAGTATTCCACCCGGCGTTGGGCTTACGTGCCAATTGAGATTGTGATTCTCCAAATTCGGCAATCAATGCCGCCATTAGGTATCTCACGGACTCATTATGAGATATGGTGTTTTCTCCGATTCGTGGCCGTAGTTTTTTATGTAATATAATTTCTCTTGGGTTGCCCGTATTGTACCAACGGTCAACAGCTTTATCATACGCTGTTGCAAGCACTCGAAACCACATACCTTCATCTTCAAGCTTGAGTAGATAGACAATAAACGGTTGTGGGATGTTTGATCGACTGCTGAATTCGTACGCTCCTTCCTCATACGCCCCAGGCATAGAGCGAACATTATATTCAGAGGTAACATTTTGCCCTCCTTTCATGACCATCCATGTTTCTACTTCTGCAACTGCTAGAGTTGAGTAGTACCATTCATGCCGGGAATACAGGCCAATGCCGTGATGATTTCTATGTACCGCATGAAAAGCGCTTTCAGCACTATTGGCTTTCTCTTCATTTTTAAAAGCGAATACTCGCAGACAATTGATAGGACGTGGGGTGCATGATTGGGCCCGAGCTTGCCGATTTTCTACAGGTAAAAAATATGATTTTTTTGGTTCGCTTTTACCCCATCCTGCTTTTCCAACTTTATAGCATTTCGGAGTTTCCGATCGTTTGTTTAACTCTACGATCTCGGAACTTGAAGCTTCTGCAAAAATGTAGACAAATCCGTGTTTCTGCATTACGCCTCCAAAAGAAAAAACTGTAAACTATGCTGATATCATTAATATTCCAATACGCCTGCCTCAACGAGCCAAGCTGCGTGTCTCAGCTTCAAGCATTTCAATGGAATGCCTTATGTCATCAAGGTTTGACATAATTATACCGGGGTATATTTCAGTGTATTTCAGTAATGTTGCAATAGCATCCTTGGCATTTTTGGTATGCAAAACCCTGACATCGTAGTCTGTCGATTCATTTGCAACATTAATAGACGTGCTGACGAGTGTCACCAACGCATTAGACGATTCACATATAACGTCTATTTCGGCTTCAGAGTATTTTGGCTCCCCGGAAGCAGTAATAAAACGCTTATCGATTCCTTGGTACGGATCTGGTTTGTCGGGATTTGCGTCTGCCGCCCCTTCTTTCCAGGTTAAATAGAGCACTACAGCGATTACCAAGACTGGCCAGACTCTACTTATTCCCAATGCAGGAGCAGCAGCCAATCCAAAAATGGCGAAAATAAAGATAATCAGCAATGAATATTTTCCGGGTAGTGCTTGAACAGTGCTAAGTTTGCCAGAATTCATATCCTCAGAACTCTCCCCATGTTTTTTATATTCCGTGTAAAACAGGCCGGTTCCAGGCAAACCTACCGTCTGTCTGACGCCTTTTGATCCGACAGTGACATGTGCTCCTCGTACACCAGCCGACAATGAAGCCCCCGTTTTGCTCATATTGAGAGTTAAACCTGGGAAAATCTTTATCCTCTTGAAAAATCGGAATCCCATAAGTAACTCCTCATTTTGTCGTCTCGTCTGTAAAAAAAGACCATTCTGCTTCGATCTTGACGTTTAATCACCGGGCGACCGTCAATCGGTCCTTCTGTGACGTAATATGACAAAGTAGAACGATTCAGGTCAACTGTTTAAGCGCTTCCCAGTGAGCTGAATAACAACGGGCAAAAAGTTTCAAGCGCGCTTCATGCGGCACTTCGTAGGCATTCATAAAGTCAATAAACCTATGTGCCGGAATTTTTATGCGATCCTTTTCAACTTGAGACATGGAGCATATATTGTTACATTTCAGCCGCTTAGCGATATCCCTTTGGGAAAGGTGGGCATCGTCCCGGAAATTTCTCAACAGAGTGCCAATCGTTTCGGCTGGAAACAGCTTTGCAAACTCGTCGAACGTTCTTGTGTCCAGCCTGAACATTCTCATCGACGTACTTTTCCAAGCGAAATTGCAATACTGGCCGCCATGATGATAGCGGCAATTCCAACTATCACTATTGCCTGGACCAGTCGAAACAAATTTACAGCGATATAAGCTGCCCAGTGCGTTGATCTTTCTGAGTTTAACATTCTAATTCTCCTTCCACTGGAACTAGCCACTGATCATGTCAAAGTTTGTGAAGTGATGAATTTGTTTGAATATTATTTTAAAACGACCGAACACACTGAAGCCAAGTACCCCCGACCGGAATAGTTGTAATCTGGCCATCTTGTGGTCTTACACACCCAGGTTTGGGCTGCGATAGATCATATGGCTTCAATCCACACTTCAGAGCCTGTTCAGAGACCCAATCAAGAGTTGCTCCGTTATTGAGCCAACCGACATTTGTAGCCTTGATGCCGGGGCCAAACTTTTCATCTGAAACAATCTGCTGCCAGCACGATTCCACCTGGACATTCCCTTTCCTCATTTCAACTGTTGGCCCAGCTGGAAAAAATGAGTCGTGATAGGCCGCAACAAGGTGAACATGGAACGGGTTGTAGGTGAACGCATATTTGTAACAGGTGTCAAATAATGGCGAGTGCATCACCTTGATCCGCTTTTGTGGGCTCTCTTCCTGAAATACCCATAACAGACGCTTGTAGACCTCGTTTTTGTAAAGGTCACTTGGGTTTCGCCAGTCGTCATACGGCATTTCTCTTTCCTGAATCTTGGGTGATTGATCCTGAGTTGGCATTGTTTTTACTATGCCGGATGAAATAATCTTTTCCACCGCTGCCAAGTATCCGATGTTGAACCATTCTTTTCCGTACGTATCGGTGCGATGGTATTTGCTCAAAGCAGAGTGGATCTTTTTTTCAACGGTTTTTATTTCATCTTTTGAATTGTAAACCCAGATCCCATGGACAACTACATTCCTTGGATTATGCGAACGGACTTGTTCATAACGGGTTGGCCATTTGGAATTATAGCCAATTTTTATCATTTCAGGATGTTCGATGTCGCCAAGGATATAGACTACGTTCACGGTTGACTCCTTTTTAGAAATTCAATTTCCACTGGTTTACATCATTTCAACTTGTTATCTCGTTCCAGTAACTACGCATTCATCAACATATTTAAACGTCGGCTTAGCCTTTGAGGCATCAAAGTAGGCAGTCGGATTTTTCTGGTAATCATCCCAACGAGATTTGAAAAGACTTATATCCAGAAGTGATACATCCGCTGTCGGACCTCCCGGTTCTTCATCCAGTCCGTGTTCAATTCGTATACCACCACGATCTGTCAAAATATAGCGGGGATGAATCGAATCCCCGTTATCAGCTTCCAACCAGCGGATAAATGTAATAGTAACTCCTCTACTTAATATACGAGGTAAATACTCTTTAAGTTGCCCAGAAAAATTACTAGGAAGCCACTTGTTTGATAAGTGATATTCGATCCGTTTCAACTTGCCTGGTTCAGGTACTTTTTCTAGAAACGCCTTCAATGTGTTTTGATATCGAGGCTTTGTAGGGTCAAAGTGAGGATCAATAAAAAGAATTTCTCTGGCATGTTCAAGCAATCTTCCAGCACAGTTTGCCAATTCCCTTGCTGTCCGCTTCACCGGCTTTTCCCGAGGAATATCCCAAAGAGGTGTATCGTATTGAATTTCATCAGCAACTATTACATTTTCATTATTTGATTTTTCATTACTTATCACAGCATGGAAAGAAGAGCGGTTTGCCTCTGCATTAAGAAACCAAGAAACAGACGGATCAAACTTGCATTGAGTTTGAAAAAATTTGTCATCCATATTTTCAAGGTAATCTACTATTTTTAAAAATTCCACCGGACGGCATAATTTCTTACATGATTCTGCTACCATGAGCTTCCATGTTTTCTTTGGATATTTTGAAATCATTCTTCCTTTGGAAACGCCGAAATTTTCTATGAAGTAACGAAACGAATCCCAATTGGTCAGTACGTTTGGGTCAAGAGCGTATTCAAGTAGCATATTAAAATAACTCCTTTGCACGCTCGTCGAAGAATCCGTTGGGCCATTTATTATTGAAATCTCCATCTTCTGAAATGTGCATCGGCCTGATCCTCAACCCATCTTCGGTCAATTCGATATAATTCACACTTACCTGTTCAGGCGTAAGCCCATCAATCCCTTCTGGCAGCTCCCCATCATTCGTCTCACGGATTCGCCTTAGCAACCGCAGCAGCAGATGCTCACTATGGGTTTCTATGATGAAGGTTTTCCCTTCCTTCTGAATCTGGCTGATAAACAGATCACCCAGGGTTGTTTGCAAGCCCGGGTGGATATGCAGTTCAGGCTGTTCAACCGTCAGAATACTGGTTCCGTTATCCAGTGCGCCTACCACAACCGGCAGAATCTGAGATATGCCAATTCCAACATCTTGCGGGAGGACATCAAGCTTGCGACGCTCGTCCGTAAGCAGCAGTTGTTTATCTTCGGGGAGCTGTTCAATCAGGCTGGCAACGGTCGCCTTTCCTTTTGCTCCCTTTGCCAGCAGGGTTTTATAGAGATCACCTGCCATATCCAATTTTTTGTAAATGTACATCCTGACACTGTAGCCGGAATTGAGCTTGTCTTTTCTGGAAAGCCAATCGCTAGTTTCTACCAGCAGTTTGGGGTCAGCTTTGAATAGCAAGTCCCACGCGGCAAGGCCGCTTGCCCAGCGGGATTCATCAGTATAGCGTGGTGGCGTGTAATCGCGGGGTGGGATCTTGCGAATCGGACCGATGTAGCGAATTTGTTTCAACTCCTTAAGCAGTAGTTCACCCAGTCCAACGACTAGTTGGCTAATGTATCCTTCAAATTCAGCTTTATTTTCTTGAAAGGTTTTTGAGTACTCATTAAGATTATTGCCGCTATTGTAGTCCTTTTCGTCCGCAAGTTCGTAAGCTTTTTCGTAATAGCTCCACGGGAATGTTAGTGCACGTCCCCATTTAGGAATTACTGTCTCTTGGTCATCTAGAGTGTATCCATTGCTGGAAGGTTCGTTGTCATTGTCGATGAAAAGCTCGTTGCGCAGATTAAAAAGTACATCTGTCCTTGATCCGCAAAACCCGACTGTTTCCCTTATGCTGGAATGTAGTAAGTCAATAAAAGTTAGTCTTGCATTTTTAGCTTTATCATCACTGATAATTCGGACAAAAGATGCATCATTAGATCCAACTGAATAACTACTTACATAAGGCTTATCATGGTCACTTCCGTAAGCCACGATGAGCTCAACCCAAAATGATGATAACTCCACAAATGTCGTGTTATTGGATATCTCTGTTGTAAACCCAGGTGCTTCTACTAAAACGGTCATGTAATCTGGTACTTCATATGGACTTATCGACATTTCAACCCTGATACGAATATTACTGTTCAAATCATGATTATGCACAAGATTCCTGAACCCGCCCAGATCCAGCGATTCATCCGCGCCGAGACACCGATCCGCATCTACATTGTTCCTCTCCAGAATCTCCCTCACATAATGCAGCGCCTGCACGATGGTACTCTTGCCCACGCTGTTGGCTCCAAAAAGAAGCGTGATCGGTTTCAGTTCCACCCGAATCGGCTCACTGATTCCTTTGAAGTTCTCTATGGTAATGGCTGTTATCTGCATAAAATTTGTTCTCCTCAGTCGTTGTATGACTATTGTTAAGCAGGCATCGTGCCAATTTACTGAAAATGTTTTATGTCTGGTTTCCTGTACTTGTAACTATCTATATTTATTGTGATATTATATTTTAGTTGATCACAAAATAATGGACAGCATGCCTTAGGCAGACCATTTTCACAGGCAAATACACAATATATTTTGTTGTATAATAAATAAATTTACTAAAATGAAGATTTTGTGGAGAGCGTTGGCATCATGCCAGCATTTCGGGTGACTGCATACAAAAATTATGGTTCCTACTTTAAAAGATTCGTAGATTCATGGTGTGTTGAACAGTTTCGTTGTGAAACGCAACATTTATAACGGTTGAACCTGCAAAATGTCGCGTTGAAAACCGTAACGCGACCTACCTTGTTTTTTGGTAGCGTGGGCATCCTGCCTGCGTTTCGAGCGAATTCATGCTCGAATGATGTTTTGACTTCAAAGGCATTCAAGCGATACACCCGCTTGAAACTCAGGCTGGAAGCCTAAGCTCCTAAGGAATGTTCCGAAATTAGATTCAGCCAGCGAACGTCACAGAGTGACCGATTGCAGGTAGCCCGGCGTTTTAACGCCGGGATGATTCATCGCATGAGGAACAATATCACATTCATTCCGTCACGTACGTGACGACCGATATCGGGGCTCCAAATACGGGGAATGAATTCCCCGGCTACCATCAGTCAGCCCTTTAGGCCCTAGGGGTCCTACGGGACATGGTGGTAATGAAGGGCTTCTCCAGCATATTTTCAAACATCTCGGACACGACCATACTTCTGCGATGCATTGCCAGTTCGTTGGCAATTGCCAGTGACACAAACTTGCTTCGTTGGTCTGGCGGGATTAGCTGTTCAAGCTCATCAGCAGTATCAAGATCAATCATAAAACCCATGTTACGAGACGTTTCCGTCATAAATCCTCCTCAAAAAAACTCGCAAAAAGTCAACTCCACTCAATTTGTAATTCAACTCCTCGTCAATCGCTCCAACAGCAGATCTTCAAGATTCCTCCGGCTATCGAATATCGCTGTAACATAGACGCTACTGCCGTCAATGCGATACATAATGCGCCAGGAGGAGAGAATCAGCTCGCGGTATTGTACTATGCCGTGTTGCAAAAGTTCGGGTACGACCCTGCCTTTATTGGGAAAATGGTGAAGAGTCGCAGCACGTTCACGAATCCGGGTAAAAACTGCCAGCGCCGTATCAATGCTGTCATTGGCAATAAAGTCAACAATGCTATCGAGATCAGCTTCTGCTGTTTTTGTCCAGGCAACCCGGAAAGAAAAATTCGGCGTTATCATGCTGTTTCATTCCTGCGTGCCGTTAACTTTGCCTCAATTATGGAAAAGACCTCATCCTGCTCGATCAGACGACCTGCGCGGATATCCTCTTCGCCCTGTACCATAAGTTTAAGTAACGCTATGGTATTCCTCATGCTTTCGTAGCTTGCGGGATCCTGTAAAACGGCGCGGGCCAGGCCATTTTGGGTGATTATTACCGGCCTGCGCGTTTCATTTACTTGCTGTAGCAGGTGGGCGGCATTCCCCTTCAGGTAAGTTACTGGTTGGATATCTTCTATAAGATTCATGATGTACCTCCGTAACTAATTACGTACCATATTCGGTCGTATTGCTGCAAGATATCATCAGAATGCTGATTCCACCCCATACTTCTTCAACCAGTTATCCAGGGTCTGATAATTAGGTAACCCCAGCAATTTCGCAGCTTTGGTCTTGTTACCTCCCGCCTGCTTGTATAACTTCGTTTAAACCCATGCCGTACACAATTGGCAAATTTTAGTAGCG
>CAYQMO010000162.1:0-8594 GCA_964418315.1 uncultured Geobacter sp.
AACAGTGGCGTTTATTCCAAGCGGATGCCTTCTGAGAGTCGCCAAAGCGGCATCAGCTGCTGTAGGGGAGATAAATGCCAGCAGTTTGCCTTCATTGGCGACAAAGAGAGGATCAAGCCCCAGAATCGAGCAGACCCCCAATACCGCAGGCTTAACCGGCAGAGCCGCTTCCTGCAGGGTTATGGAGACTGCCGACTGCTGGGCGATCTCCTTGATGGTCGTGGCCACGCCCCCCCTGGTCGGATCGCGCAGTACATGGAGTGCGGCTCCGACATCTGCGATAAGCGTGGCAACGAGACCGTTCAGTGCGGCTGAATCGCTTGTAATATCTGTGCCAACCTCAAGCCCCTCGCGTCCCGCCATGACGGCAATGCCATGATCACCGATCGTGCCATTGATGATGACGACATCCCCCGGCTGTGCGTTAGCGCCATGAATTTGCAGCGTGTGTTCTATGGCACCGACGCCGGAAGTCGTGATGAAGAGTTTATCCGCCTTGCCGCGCGGCACGACTTTAGTGTCTCCGGTAACTATTGCAACTTTGGCCGTATCGGCCGCCGAGCGCATATCCTCCAGGATGGTTCTCAAATCAGCTTTGCTGAAACCCTCTTCGATGATCAGCCCGACACTCAGCCAGAGCGGCCGAGCTCCCATCATGGCCAGATCGTTGACGGTGCCATGTACCGCCAGGCTACCGATGGTACCGCCCGGGAAAAAGATCGGGTCAACAACAAATGAATCGGTCGTGAAGGCGATCCGGCCGGGAAAGTTATCCAACAGAGCAGCATCATTCTGACCGGAGGACGGTATCCCGCTGACAATCGGTATGATCAGCTCATCCAGTAATCGGTGTGAAAGGCGACCGCCGCTACCGTGGCCTAGAAGAATGAGATCATTATTCACGTAGTGGTTCTCCGGAGATTATTTTACTACTAGGTAGCATGAAAGCAGCCTTTTGTCACGGCAGCTTTTTATGTTCACATGGTGAGGGAATTCTTTGGGTTGTTTACACTGAACATAGGGGGAGGGGGCGAAGTTTCGGGGATATTGCGCAAAAAAGCCACCCGAATGCGGTCAGGATGTCCGCGCTCCCAGGAAAAATCTGAAATATCACTGCAAAAAGCGCTTGCATCGTCTGTCACAGTTGTGGGACAGTTCCGAATATCATTTATTCGGAGGTGCAATATGGCAAATAAAGGTCCGCGGACAGTCGTTCTCCCATCAGCAGAAAAGGCAGCGGCTCTGGTAAAAAAGATGCGCGGTGAGGTTGACAGCAATGAAAATTATCGCTCAAAATCACTCAGAATTAATGGCGCTATCTGCGCCAAGTGTGGTCGAGAGTTTGACCAGGGCAACCTGAGCTTATTAACGGTTCATCACAGAGACGGCAACCATCACAATAATCCGCCTGACGGGTCAAACTGGGAAAATCTCTGTATCCATTGTCATGACGATGAGCATTCGCGGGGAGAGTTGGGAGAGTACTTTTCAAAGACTACTTGAAGTTCAGATAGATCAACCGTCCGACAAGAGCCAGCACCATCGTTATAAACACCGGCCTGATAAAGGCGGTTCCTCGCGTGATGACCAGCTTTGAGCCGACCCGAGCCCCCAGAAACTGACCAACCCCCATAATAAGTCCTTCAACAAAACGGACCTGCCCAACGGAGAGAAAGAAGATCAAGGCAACAAAATTACTGGTAAAATTCATAACTTTGGTAGTCGCAGTCGCCCTTATCATGGAATAGCCGAGCAGCATCATGAGTGCCATCGTCCAGAACGAACCGGTACCCGGGCCGAAAAAGCCGTCATAAAAACCGATTGAAAGGCCAAAGAGGAGGTAGAAGGTGCCCGCCTTCAAACGGGCGTGTGAGTCCTCTGCACCTAAACGGGGAGAAAGCAGGGTGTAGATCGCTATGGCTGCGAGGAGCCAGGGAATCATCAGTTTGAGGAGGGTAGGGTCGAGCAGTTGGACCGCCCAGACGCCAAGCGTCGCACCGACGGCTGTCCAGATGATACCGCTCCAGCAATCGCTCATCTTCACCGTGCCTGCTCGCACGAAATGGAGCATGGCGCTTCCTGAGCCGAATGATGCCTGGAGCTTGTTGGTGCCGAGTGCAACTTGTGGAGGAAGGCCGATGCCGAGCAGTACTGGGACGGTAATCAATCCACCTCCACCGGCGATAGAATCGATAAGACCTGCAATAAAAGCGGCGCTGAAGAGTAGTGGCAGGAGGATTTCAGGTGTGGAAAGCATTTACCGCAGAGGAATCATAAGTTTAAATCGCCTTTGACCACGACAGCCGCTGTTCAAGCCATCTTGATAGACTCGTAAATGCAAAGCAGAGGATGAAGTAAATAATGGCAATGAAAACAAATATTTCGGTCGGGAATGCCATGGTGCGGTTGTTGATCTGGGTGCCAACATGAGTCAATTCGGACACGCCCACGATAAAAGCCAGCGAAGTGTCCTTGATCAGTGATACGAACTGGTTGACAAACGATGGGATCATGTTGCGCAGTGCCTGCGGAAGGATGATGTAATACATTACCTGCCAGGATTTCAGACCGGTAGAGGTGGCAGCTTCAGTCTGCCCTTTCGGTATACCGTCGATTCCGGCGACAACGATGCGTGACATATAGGCAGAAGTGAAAAGGGTGAGCGCAATGATCACGGTGTTGTTTTCGGCAATTTTTCCGAACATGGCCGGCAGCAGAAAATAAATCCAGAAAATAACCATCAGGAGCGGCATGCCGCGCACCAGATTTATAAAAGCCAAAGCGGGGTAGCGAACGGCAGGAAAACGCGAAACACTTAAGAGACCCAGAATCAAACCGCCAAAAAAGGAGAGGATGCAGGAAACAACTGCAAGATAAAGAGTCAATCCGACCCCGCCAAGCGGCCCGTGAGGAAAGCGACCAATCATGAAGTAGGTGAAGTTGTCGGTAATAACCGATATGTTGAAAAAATGTTCCAACTCAGGCCGCCTTGTGAATATTTAAAACTTTTTCATTGTAGAGATTTACCAGAGCGGTAATGACAATAGATAGCACCAGGTAAACAACCGTTGCTGCGGTGAAGGCTTCAAAACCTTTGAAGGTGTAACTTTCGACCTGACGAGCCTGGTACGTCATCTCCATAACACCAATAGTCATGGCCAGCGACGAGTTCTTGGCCAGATTGAGAAACTGGTTGACCAGCGGCGGAATAGTGATACGCACCGCCTGTGGCAGGATAATAAACTGCATTGAGCGAAGATAAGAAAAACCGGAACTTCTAGCCGCCTCCATCTGCTCTTTCGGGATGGAGAGAACACCTGACCGAATGTCTTCGGCGATAAAAGCAGAAGTGTAGATTGTCAGGGCAATGGCGGCTGCAGCAAATTCGAAACCGGTTGCATTAAGCCAGTCATTTATGAAGGTCGGGAGAATTTTATAGGAGCCGAAATACCAGAAAAAAATCTGCACCAGCAGTGGCGTGTTGCGGAAAAATTCAAGATAGGCGAGCGCAACCCAACGAACCGGTTTGCTGTGAGCCATACGCATTACCGCAATCAGTAACCCCAACAAGAAGGCCAATACAATAGAGATGGCCGACAGTTTAAGAGTAGTGATCAGCCCGGAAAGCAGCCAGTCAAAATATTGCCCGGAAGTTATGATTGACCAGTCGAAGGTGTAGTTAAGCACGAGAAGCCTTATTCCGGGTTCAAGGTTCAAGGTTCCGGGTTCACAACCACGAACCACGAACCCTGAACCCTTTTAAACCCGGTTCATTGTTACTTGTCAGCGGTGATCTTGAATGTGCGATCAAGGTGAAACTGTGTAGTCGGACCGAACCATTTGTCAAAGATGGCTTTTGCTTCGCCACTTTTTTCCATTTCAAGGATGGTTTTGTTGACAAAGTTTACGAAGTTGGTATCACCTTTCCGCATGCCAAGACCGTATGGCTCGTCGGAAATCTGGATGTTCGGAATTTCATACTGACTTTTGGTGGGTGCTTTTGCGAGGATACCTGCCAAGATAGCTTCGTCGGTTGTTACAGCAGAAACCTTCCCCTGCGTCAACGCAAGAAATGCCTGCGGATAGTCATCAAATGAAAGAACGGTTGCAGAAGGAATTGCAGTTGCTACGTTTTTCTCCGATGTTGATCCTTTGGCAGTGCCGATCCGCTTGCCTTCCAGATCTTTCAGGCTTTTTACGCTCCCTTTTTTCGTAATAAACTTCTGACCGGTAAGGAAATAGGCGTGGCTGAAATCGATAACCTTGGCACGTTCGGCATTCTTGGTCATGGTTGCGGCAATGACGTCGATGTGCCCTTCCTGCAACTGCGGCATGCGACTTGCTGATGTAACTGGTTTCAGCTCAACTTTTACACCTAGTTTTTTGGCGATGGCGTTTACAAAATCGATGTCGTAACCGACGATCTGACGGGTTTTCTCATCAATGTAACCGAATGGCGGAAGGGAATCCTTGCAGCCTACAGCCAATACTCCCTTTTTCTTTACATCAGCCAGGGTGTCTCCGGCCTGAGCGGCTTTAACGGTAATTGTTGCAAGAGCCATGATCATAAACAACGTTACGAGTTTTTTCATTGTACTTCCTCCTGTTTTTTAGTGGTGTAGATTTCCGGGTTTCGGAATATGTTTTATTGACTCTGCATGGGAGTCAATAATTGACGGAGAAACTGTTGTGCCCGTTCATGCTGTGGACGCATAAAAAAGTCTTCAGGTGGGGCTTCTTCCAGGATAACGCCATAATCCATGAAGACGACCCGATGCGCCACTTCACGGGCAAAGCCCATTTCGTGAGTAACCACGACCATTGTCATGCCGCTTCGAGCAAGATCTTTCATTACTTCAAGCACTTCCCCGATCATCTCTGGGTCAAGTGCGGAGGTTGGTTCATCAAACAGCATGATTCGCGGCTTCATCGCCAAACCTCGGGCAATTGCCACTCGCTGCTGCTGTCCTCCGGATAATTGTAACGGGTAGGCGTCACGTTTTTCAGCAAGTCCGACCCGTCTGAGCAAAACCATGGCCTGCTCTTCGGCCTCTTTTCTCGGGATGTTGCGTATTTTGATGGGGGCAAGTGTAATGTTGTTGATAACTGAAAGATGGGGATAAAGGTTAAACTGCTGAAAAACAAAACCTATTTCTGCCCGGAGTTTATTGATGTCGGTTTTCTTGTCAGATAGATCCATGCCATCAACTATCAGAGTTCCCTCGCTGATCGGCTCCAACTGGTTGACAGTGCGGATAAGCGTCGATTTGCCGGAACCTGATGGACCGCAAACGACCAGAACTTCGCCAGGCATCACATGCAGGTTGATATCATTAAGGACGTGCAGGGTTTTGAACCACTTGTGCACCCCTTTGAAAACAATCATAATTGTGTACTCCTGAGTCTTGATAATACATACATAAGCAGGGGAGGGTGTCTTTCTTATCACGTAGAAGCGATAAATGGAAGAGTTATTCGCAAAAAATACTTCGATGAATTGAAGAACCAGTGGGCTGTGGCGGTTTTAGCACCATTAATCTCTTCCATTTGTTTCTGTACAAAAAAATGAATGACTTGAAATGTTCTATTTTATTGAGTAAAGTCTCACATATTTTAAATACAATTTAACCACCGATTCATCTGACGAGTCAGAAAAGTAAAAGAGCCACCATGACCAGAACCGTACAAAATGAACTTGAAGAGATCAAAAACCGTGGGCTGCTGCGTAATACCAGAGTTATCAACGGTCGGCAGGCGGCTCATGTTACCTGCAACGGTCGCGACGTGTTACTCCTCTGTTCCAACAATTATCTCGGACTGGCCGATCATCCTGCCCTTGCGGCGGCTTCTACATCTGCCATTGAACAGTATGGCACCTCAAGTGGCGCCTCGCGGCTGGTCTCTGGAACCATGGAACTGCACGAACGGCTGGAGCGTGCCGTTGCCTCTTTTAAAGGAACAGAAGCTGCGCTTATTTTCAACAGCGGTCATGCCGCCAATACCGGTATTATTCCGGCTCTGGTAAGGAAGGGCGATGTGGTATTTTCCGACCGGCTCAACCATGCCAGTATCATCGACGGAATCCTGCTTTCGGGAGCGCGCCCGGTGCGCTATCCACATAATGATCATGCTGCTCTTGCGCTACTGATGGAGAAGCATGCCGAGAGGCATCCAACTGAGCGCTTCCTGATTGTCAGCGATGGCGTGTTCAGTATGGATGGAGATATTGCTCCGCTGGCTGAACTGGTCGCCCTCAAACGCAGATATAGTGCGCTGCTTATGATCGACGATGCTCACGGTTGCGGAGTTTTGGGGGAGCAGGGGAGGGGGAGCGCCGAGTTGTTGGGAGTTGCAGGCGACATCGACATTCAGATGGGGACGTTCGGCAAAGCGCTCGGTAGTTTTGGCGCGTATGCTGCCGTTTCTGCCGAGCTGCGCGACTTGTTGATCAACCGTGCCCGCAGCTTTATTTTTTCAACCTCACTGCCACCTGCTGTGCTGGCGGCCTCACTTGCTGCCATTGAGCTTGTACAGACGCCGGAAGGGGGAGAGCTGCGGAGACAGTTGAGCGTCAACAGCAGCTTCTTCAGGAGCAGCCTTGCAAGAGCCGGTTTCACAATCCCTGACGGCACGACCCAGATTGTGCCGATTGTCATCGGCTCCTCAGATACCACTATGCAGTTTTCAGAGGCGCTTCTGGCGGAAGGTATTTTTGCCCAGGGGATACGTCCACCAACTGTACCGGTCGGTACCAGCCGACTCCGCTTTACGCTGATGGCAACTCATTCGCAGGCTGATCTGAAGCGCGCAGTTGAGAGTATCTGTCATGTCGGGCAGAAGCTTGGGGTTATCTGATGCCCTGGTATGAGAACCGTAGTGGTGAATCCTTGTGGTTTGAGGAGCGAGGCGGCGTATTTCCGGTCGTGCTGGTACATGGCTGGTGTATGTCCTCGGCGGTCTGGAAGTATCAATTCAATGGCCTGGCCGGCTCATGCCGACTTCTCGCCCCCGATCTTCGCGGTCATGGCCACTCGATAAGAGTTGCCGGTTCTCTATCTTTCTCCTCGTTCGCCAACGATCTGATTGATCTGCTGGAGAAACTGGATCTTTCAAAGATTGTTCTTGTCGGCTGGTCCATGGGGGCGCAAATTGCTCTGCAAGCTTGTGCGGAGCTGTCTGATCGACTCGCTGGCATGGTTCTGGTCTCTGCCACCCCCTGCTTTACCGCTTCAGCAGACTTCCGCTATGGTCTTGCTGATAAGGAAGCAAGCGGGATGCGCCTTAAAGTGCAGCGTAACAGCCAGCGGGCGCTTGATGGTTTCCACTCACGGATTTTCACGGAAGGTGAAATTGACAACCATCCGTTATCATCGGAATTAAGGGAGCTGCTTGCCTCAATTCTGCCACCTGACACCTGCAGTATTCTTGAATCACTCGATTCGCTTGTGCGTGCTGACATGCGCCATCTATTGCCATCTATAAAAGTGCCGACATTGATCCTTAATGGGAGTCACGATAGAATTTGCCTGCCACAGGCGTCAGCTTATCTGAAGGAAAATATTTCAGGCGCCGATCAGTACATTTTCCAAGGATGCGGGCACGCACCCTTTCTGACGCAAAGCCATATATTTAATGCTGAACTTTCTTCATTTATCCGGAGCGTCAATGAATAGAAAAGCTGAAGCGGGTTTGATTGCGAAGGCATTTCATAAAAATGCGGAACAGTATGACCGGCATGTACTTGTGCAAAAAAGGGTTGTAACGCAACTGGCCGAATCAGTGGCGCGACATCTTGATCGTGCGCCTGAACATATTCTTGATGTCGGTACCGGTACAGGAGCGCTACTTGAACTATTGCATGACAGGTATCCTTCGGCTCGCCTGACCGGCGTTGACATCGCACTCAACATGTGCCTGAAGAGTCGCCAGAAAATGGGCACTTACTGCCAGGTTGTCAACGGCAATGCTGAAGCTCTTCCGTTCAAAACAGGCGTATTTGATCTGGCCGTTTCGGCGTCAGTGCTACAGTGGGTAAGCGATTTACCGGCAGCGATACGCGAAGTGTGCAGGGTTGTCAGACCGGGTGGGAATATCAGTATCGCTTTTTTTTGCCACGGTTCTCTGCGTGAGTTACAGCACTGTTTTCAAGACATTACGGGCGGAGGCAGTTCAACAATGTCTCGCCTTCACGCCTTTTGGACAGTTGATGATGTGACGGAGATCATAAACAGCATGGGATTTGCGAGAGTTGTTATTTCGGTTGAAACGGAGGTCGATTGGTACGATGACCTGCACTCTCTGCTTAGAGCGATAAAGAACATCGGAGCAGGAACAGTGTCAGGCGGGTCAGAGCGTGGTCTGGGGTGGCGAGGACTCCTGCAGGAGACGTCCCGGCGCTACCAGAATCTGTATGGAGTAAACGAACGCATTCCAGCCACATATAATGTGCTCTATCTGACCGCATCAATTAACCCGGATGCGCTTCCAGCCAGCGAATAACAACGCGGCCCTTTTCAAAGTGGCGCGCCATCCGTAGCAGTTTTTCCCAGTTGTATTTGGTCTAAAATGAGTTATAGTTTATGTGACTTTATTTT
>CAYQMO010000163.1:0-8537 GCA_964418315.1 uncultured Geobacter sp.
CCTAAAGGTTTTTAAAACCTTTAGGGTCTATAAAATGTCATCTTGAAAGCAAAATTGACTTAGATTCCTCACCAGGCTACAGATGAACATGTTCAATACAATACCTGCGCAAATGCTCTGCCATCTTGCGGTCTTCGTTGATGATATGCTCAAGAAACCAGCTTTGCAGCTCACTCTGCATTTCGCTGATCAACTCCCGCGTAATGAGCTTCTGCCTCTTTAGTTTATTCACGTAATTGATGTAATAGGAATGCTCTTTAAGGTGCTCGTCAAAATTTTCATAGCCGGTCTGGATCATAAGCTTCTCTTCCAAAGCAAAATGATCGAACACATAATCAAACAGAAAATTTATCGTATCAGCGACCTGCACGCTATTTGGCATATCCGAAGTATTCAGAACCTTTGAAATCCTGTTGATAAGCTCCTTGTGCTGAATGTCGATGATGTCATTGCCTGTAACAAGTTCATCCTTCCAGATAACTCTAATCCCGCTCATAGAAGCTCCTTGATTGAATCAGTTTGTAATAGGTCCGGTCTCCGAATCCATTTCTTTAATGCCGCCATCAGTCGCTCCGGCACTATCGGCTTTGCAACATGGTCATTCATGCCAACATCCAGGCATTTCATTTTTTCGTCAACCATGGCATGAGCTGTCATTGCGATAATAGGTAAATTCCTGTGCCGCTCATCCATACGGATCAACCGCGTCGCTTCATAGCCGTCCATTACAGGCATTTGTAAATCCATGAGCACCGCATCATAATCAATATTCCTGTTGTTCAGTACCTCCACCGCCTCCTGCCCGTTAACCGCCACATGCACCTGCATACCGGCTCTTTCCAGTATCTCGCGTGCCACCATCTGGTTGATATGGTGATCTTCCACCAATAAAATCATCGCCCCCTTCAACTTTGTCACGGCAGTTCCTTTCCTTTGCTCTGCCATGGAGCTTTGCAATTGTCCGGTGTCAGGTAGTGCCATTGCCTCAACAATCGTGTTGTAAATGGCAGAGGGTATCACAGGTTTTGTCAGGTAGCCCTGAATACCAACCTGTTCCGCTTTCTGTTTGATCTCTTCCCTGCCGAAAGCTGTCACCATCACGATAACCGGAATCTCAGAAAGATTTTCATCCCGCCGAATCCTGGATGCGGTCTCAAGCCCGTCCATCCCCGGCATCTTCCAGTCCATGAGAACCACTCTGTATGGCTGATTATTCGCAGCCCCTCGCTCAAGCTCAAGGATGGCCTGCTCCCCTGATTCAACGGAAAATACATTGAATGAGCAAGCAGTCAGCGTTTCGACGAGAATCTCCCTGGCATTCGCATTGTCATCAACAACCAGCACACGTAAGCCATGGATATCAACCGGAGGGAGAATGCAGCATGGAGTACTTTCCGGCTGTAGTCCGAAACGGGTTGTGAAGGTAAAGGTGCTGCCGACGCCGGGCACACTCACAACCTGCATCTCTCCACCCATCATCTCCACAAGGTTCTTGCTGATAGCCAATCCAAGTCCGGTGCCACCATATTTTCTCGTGGTGGAACCGTCTGCCTGGGTGAAGGGCTGAAAAAGCTTCTGCAATGTCTCTTCCGACATGCCGATGCCGGTATCTTGCACCATAAAACGGATATACACCTCTTTCTCGTCACCATCGGCCACTTCCATGGCAACGACAATTTCCCCTTTTTCGGTGAACTTGATCGCATTGCTCATGAGGTTGATGAGTATCTGTCCCAGCCGTAGCGGATCGCCTGTCAGGGAGCGAGGCAGATTTGGAGTGATCGAATACATCACCTCCAGATTATTTTCCTCCGCCTGTGACGATACGATGGAGCCCACATGATCCAGCACGTCGCTTAAGTTGAAGGTAACAGCTTCAATGTCCAGTTTGTGCGATTCTATCTTGGAGAAGTCGAGGATGTCGTTGATAACGCCGAGAAGGGAGTTGCCGGCGGAATGTATTTTGGCCAGATAATCGTGCTGTTTGGGATTCAGCCCGGTCTGCAGCAGCAGGTGGCTCAAGCCGATAATGGCGTTCATCGGTGTTCTTATCTCATGGCTCATATTGGCCAGAAACTCCGATTTGGCGCGGTTGGCGGATTCGGCAGCCAGTTCGGCCTTCTTGGTGCGGCTGATATCGGTAACCAGGACATAGAAGCCGACAACCTGGCCGTTATCGAGGTCTGGGATATAGCTGGCCTGGGAGTAGCGGACGTCTCTGCCATCCGGCGTCGGAATCGCACGCTCAAAGAATTGAGGCTCGCCACGCAGGGCTCCTTCAATATATGGCAGGTTAAGCTGATAGCGTTCTTCACCTATTACCTCACGGATATGCTTGCCCGGCATTGTTCCGGGATCGATACCGAACCAGTCGTGGTATGCATAGTTGCCGAAGCGGCAGCGAAGGTCATGGTTCCAGTAGCCAATCATGGCTGGCATGTTGTCAAGCACCGACTTCATGTCGCGCTCACGCTGTTGAAGTTGCTGATATGTCCGTTTGAGATCTGAAATATCAATGTGGGCGACAACAGCGCCCCCACTTTCCGACCGGAGCGGTTCAGCCTTCATCATGAACCAGCGTTGTGTTGTTGGCGAATGGCACGGATATTCCAGCGAAAACGAATCTGTCTTACCGGCAAGCACCGCACTGATGCCATCAAATGCTTCCCGTGCCTCCTCGGAATAATCGCCTGAACTCTCACTACAGACTTCAAGGTAACTGGTTCCCACTCCGTAGCGACGGGGAAGTTCACCGTCTGCAGTACGATTGCACTCGGCGAAGTTTTTCCAGGCATCATTGACGGATACAATGACTCCATCCTGATCAAGTATTGCAATGGGCGAGTGAAATGAATCCAGCAATGCCCTGTTGTATTCTGCCGTTCTTGCAAGATCAGCGCCTCGCTGCAGTATTTTACCTGTCAGTAAAATGGCTGAAATGGAGAGCAGCAGATACAGCAGCAGTTCAATGCCGGTATTGATCTTCCATGTCTGGAGTGCTGTCCAGAAATCCCGGCTGGCAGCAACTACAAGATGTTTGTCAAAACGAAGTTCCTTGGGTGATATTGTGATATAGGCGACTACACGCTGTTCACCGCTTACCATGGTAAGACCGGATTGCACTGAAGTAGACCTGCCCGAGCGGATATGACTTAAAAACAAGGAACCCGGCTTCATCAGATTACGACCGGCAATTGCATTATCACCTTCAGCAGGCATTGCTACAAAAACAATCCCATCGGAATGAATAAGGTTTACCCGGTTGTCAGGGGCAAAGAGAGTGGATTTGAGCAGGGTTGTAAAATACTCGGGCGACAGTGATATGGCGATGATACCTATGAATTCTCCATTTTTTCCTATGATAGCCTTTGAAACATTTATGACATACGCGCCTAGAAGACCCATAAACGGGGGAGAAATGAAGGTCTGATTTTTGTCAACCGAGTTGAGAACGATGGTGAAATATTCCCGTTTACCCAAATCACGTCCGATGAGCTCACTCCGGTTTGAATGAAGACAGCGACCCTGGTTGTCAGTTATAATAAGGGTGCGAATGCCTGGAATTGCGCTATTGTGCATTTTCAGATAATCGTCAAGTTTACTCTCGAAGCCGGTCGGTGTGTTGTCAATCTCCTGTCTGATATTTTTCAGGAGAAGATCGACGGAATACAAGTTGGCCTTGAGGTTCTCGTCAATAACCTGTGCCTGAGCCATCAGGCGCTCTTCAAGCAGACGCACTTCCCTCTGGTAGTCGACAAAACATCTGACACCAAGCAAAACTCCCATGATTGCAATGGCTGAAAAAACTATTACCCAGACACTCTTGTTTTGGGATTTATATGTTTTCATGGTTACCTCTCTACAGAAGGAGTCACCTGTCCATGCAGCAGCAATTTCTGCCCCCATCCTTTGCCCGATACAGAGCCCTGTCACTCCGAACGAGAAGATCATCACCGTTTTCATCCGACCGCAATGTGGCAAGTCCGGCGCTTATGGTGATTGACCCTTCAATTTGCGAAAGTTTCAACTTTTCGATATCCATACGCATCCTTTCCGCAACCTGGGCGGCTTTCTCTATTCCGGTTTCAGGCAGCAGAACGACAAACTCCTCACCGCCGAAGCGACCTAGCAGGTCGCAGTCCCGCAATCCCGACTTCAGGCTCTCAGCCACGCCTGTAAGCACAAGATCACCGACAGCATGCCCAAAGGTGTCATTGATCTTCTTGAAGTGGTCAACATCGAAGAAAGCCAGCGTGAGGGGGCGCTGGTAGCGGTGTGCGCGAAGCACTTCCTCCTCCAGCCGCTTCATCAGCATGCGCCGGTTGCCGGCACCGGTCAGCGGGTCTGTCAACATCAACTGCTCAAGCTGTTCCGTGCGGCATGCAACCTGTTTTTCCAGATCCATGCTCGACTGGCATATCAGCTCCTCAGCCTGTTTAAGGTTAGATATATCTGTGGCAGAGGCTATGAAGCCCAAAAGTGTACCGTAGGAGTCAATGCGTGGCAGGATTTTTTCCAGGAACCAATGATAATTGCCATTGTAATGGCGCAGTCTATATTCGGCTTCGACAGGTTTTGGGTCAGATAGCACGGAACTGATTTTTGCCAGATACTCCTCCCGATCATCCGGATGAATAAGCTCGGTCCAGTTCAGGTTTTGCTCCTGGTCCTCCTTGGCACTGACAAAAATGTTCCAGGCGCGATTGAAAAAACCACGGGCACCGGAGGCATCCGCTACCCAGATCAGGACCGGAGTATGATCCGATATCAGCCGGAAGCGCCGCTCTGTTTCGGTAAGCGCTCCGAGCAGCATCCTCTCCACCGGGGAAATTTCAACCAGCAGTTGCTCCTCATGCCCGGCAATCTCCTCTCCTTGTTTCAATGCCTGAACGTACTTCATATCCGAACCTAAAATATGGGAAATCAGCCAGGTGGTGAGGAATTCCAGAATTTGCTGCGAGGTATCATCCTGCTGTAAATCAGTGCGAGACGCCAGTGAATGAGCCTTTTCCACAAAACTCCGGTGCGCGTTCTGATGGCGTAGTTTTTCCTCTTCATCCAGCGTAGTTGAAAATATGATCTTCTCTTCGCCATTGAAATGCATCTCGGAGTATTCCGTCAGCCGGTTTATAAGCTCCTGTACGTCCGGCAGACGAGCCCCTTCTACAATCGCTGCAGCAAGTTCGTTGATCATGTCCACGAGCTTTCTGTGCTGCTGATCAATTTCCTGAATGCCGACTTCGAAGCTTTTGTTCCAGTAGAAAAATTGCATGGTCTTGCTACCTCCTTCCTGCCGGTTAAGTAAAAAATCAGATGCACCACGCCCGGATGATTACTTTATGTGATTATAAAGTAGGACACAATAAAACAAATGACTGACAACATTATGTCAGTCCATAATGCAGAAAAATGATGCCTGTAAAATAAAGTTTGTGTATGTTGTGCGATAATTATTTCAGCAGGTTCGGCTGATTCAAAAAATATTTTGGGGTGACGGAAATGGCTCTGAATAAAACGGTAAAACTGGAATAGCTCCTGAAGATTCTGCGGCTGCTTGACAGGAGGGTTGTTCTGACGCCTGCGCAACTGGCCGAACTGCTGGTGGTGGCGCAAGCCGCTGTGGATGCTTGAAGTAAGCGCTGCATATATGCCGAAATCACGAAAACTGCTCAAATTTACTAAATCTTCTGTATTGCCTCTTTTAGTGCTGACAATTTGTAAGGTTTCTGAATAAATCCCGCCAATCCCTTGCCCATAAATTTCTTGGTGACCTCATGTTCGCTGAATCCGCTGCACATAATTACCTTAACATCTGGCTTAATCTGCCTGAGTACCCGGAAACATTGCTCGCCGTCCATGTGTGGCATAGTGAGATCAAGGATCACGAAAGATATGTCAGGAGTAGTTTTGAAAATTTCGACAGCTTCCCTGCCGTCATTAGCGGTGATAGTTGTGAAACCAAATTCCTGAAGCATTTCTTTACCCATGCCCCGCACGGTTTCTTCATCGTCCACCAATAGTACCGTTCCGCTCCCCTTCCAATTACCTTCGTAACCTACGTGGTTGAAAATATTGGCTGGTTTGCCTGATGCTGGCAGGAGTATCTTGAAGCTGGTACCTTTACCAAGCTCGCTGTAAACCTTAATAGCTCCTTTGTGCCCCCTTACAATACCAAGTACGGCAGCCATTCCCAGACCTCGCCCGGTAAACTTGGTGGTAAAGAATGGGTCGAATAGTTTTGCAAGAGTATGCTTATCCATACCACAACCTGTGTCGGCAATCTCAAGATAGACGTAGAGGCCTTGATTAAGGTTCTCATCCAGCCAGACATCTTTCAGATAGTCCTTGTTACAATCCATGCAACCTGTGGTAACGGCAATTACACCACTTTTATCGCCGATTGCCTCCGAGGCATTAATGATTAAGTTCATGATGATCTGGCGTATCTGAGTGGTGTCTGCTTCCACCGAGGGAAGATCCGGAATGAGGTTGAGTCGCAATACAGCCTTCTTGGAAATAGAGACTTCAAGCATGTGCATCATATCTTCGAGAAGCAGGTTCAGATTGATATTTTCAATCACGAACTTCCCTTTACCGGAGTAGGCCAGCATTTGTTTGGCAAGATCGGCGGCTCTGGCGGCGGCTTCCTCAATCCTATGCAGGTTATCCACGCCAGGTGATTCCTTGTTTATGCGAAGCAATGCTAATTCGGCGTTGCCGATTATTGACGTCAGAATATTGTTGAAGTCGTGGGCGATGCCGCCCGCCAGAACCCCCAAACTCTCAAGTTTTTGGGCGTGGAGAAGTTGTTGTTCAAGCTTCATCTGCTCAACTGCTATACGCTTGCGTTCATCAATATTTCTGACAACTCCCATGATTGCGGGGCTGCCATTATAGTTGATGCAACTTGCATGAATTTCAACGTGGAATTGTGAATTGTCCTTACGGCGGTGCTCCGTTTCAAATGTTGCCGATTTTATTTCCATCAAGTTCTTAAAGAACGCTTCAACCTTTTCGGGATCTTGGTATCCAGCATCAAGGTCAGTGATCTGCTTGGTGAGCAGTTCTTCGTATGTGAACCCAAGCTCATTACAGGCCTGATCGTTGGCATTAAGTATTTTTCCAAACATGTCTGAAATGTAGATCGGATCTGCAGCATTTTGAAACAGGTCTCTAAAAAGCTGCTCGTTTTTTATCCTTTCAATTACTTCACGTTCCAGTTGGTTGTTTTTATCATGCAGTAAATCCTCTACCAGTTTTCTGGCATTCTCTTTTTCTGCTAATGCCCCGGTCATAGCATCAAAAGATTTTGCAAGTTGTCCAATTTCATCGTTTTGATGGGTTATTCCGATTCTTGCTGAAAGGTTACCACTTTCAACCTCCCTTATCGTTGAGGTTAATTTTTCTATCGGTTGAATAAACGATGCTTTTGCCAGGAAATTGGATAAGAGATATGAAACAAACAGTGCCAGTAATGAAATGCCCAGAATAAGGCCAACGAATTGATAGATTTTTGAGATGACAAATTCGTTCGGCACAGAAACCCTGATGTATAGGAATGGCGGGTCACTGGGGCTAAGACGTAATCGCTGAAAACCAAATACTCGCTTTAAACCATCGTGGGCGGTATCGATGAAAACTCCGTTATCCTGATCACCTTTCATCTGCTTCCACAACTGGGGAGCATCAGGAGTGCCCCTTTTAATACTATCCATCTCAGGGTGTCGGTAAAGTCTGATGCCCTTGTGGTCGAGCAAGCACAATACAGAGCCTTTAGGAAAATTCTGTGTATCAAACTGACTTTTCAGACGAGTGAGATCGAGAGCGGCATAAAGGACAGATTTGGGATTTCCCGATGAGTCGAGTATCGGCAGAGCATAATGAATTGTTGGTTTTCCCACGGCCCTGCTGACAGTGTACTCACCGGAGCTGAATTCCTTTGTTCTTATTGCATCTTGAAAGTATTTTCTGTCGCTGACCTTGTAGCGAATAGGCAAAGGTTGCAATACCCCTGTTGCAATTACATTTCCCTCTGGATCCGCCACACCGATGTTCAAGTTTGTAGGACTCTTCACAAGGATAAGGTTAAGAATTTTCATGCTTGCTTCTGGGTCCATACGTTGAATTTCAGGAAACTGGGAAAGGGTTATAAGGAGATTTTTTATCCCATCAACCTGCGAATTATGTTCCTGAGCGATCGCTTGAACAGCGATAAGAACATCATGGTTGGCGATCTTATAACCCTGATCATATTCAACTTTGAGAAAATAGAGGAATGCAAGCACAACGGGGATAGCAGAAATCAATATGATAGAAAGAAGTTTTGTTCGGATTGAATTGAAGTTCAAATAATTTAACATTCGTTGTCCTTGATTGATGGATGTGAAAAAAGTTGAAATAACAGCCATGCTTTAAATGTTTATTATCATCATTAAACACTCGACTCAAGTGATTTCCTGATTCGTTCTAATTCGCCGCAAGCACAGAATATAAGCCCCCTCCCCTTCAAGGGGAGGGTTGGGGTGGGGATGGGGTAG
>CAYQMO010000164.1:0-8520 GCA_964418315.1 uncultured Geobacter sp.
GTACGATGGGACCGGAAATCGGCTTTTGGATGTAATCTACCGCCCCTACGTCAAAGCCTTGTGTTTCCTGCTCGACCTCGCTCATTGCTGTAACAAAGATTACCGGTATATCTTTTGTCACCGGATTGGCTTTTAGCCTTTCGCACGTTTCATAGCCGCTAATACCGGGCATCATGATATCCAGCAGAATCAAGTCAGGCAGATGCCTGGCGGCGGCTTCAAGTGCCTTTACCCCGTTGGTTGCAAAAAGCAACTGATACTCTTCATTCAGTACCTGCTTAAGTAACTGGAGATTGTTAGGTTCGTCATCAACAAGCAGAATTTTCTTGGCCATAATGCGTTACTCCATGCTTAAGTTAAATTTATCGGTTAAAGCAAAAACCCTGTTTTTTGCCTCATCAAAATCAAATGCCTCTAAACTCGTCTGAATCGGCTTAAGATCGGACATCGCTATATAATCCGCAAGCTTCTGCATAACCGGCTCTGCAGCGTCCGGGTTCAGCTCATCCATGGCAGAAGTCAGCTCACTCAATAGTCGTTTGACAGCTTCTGCATCGAAATCTTTCACCGTTACCGGCAGGTTGTCAGAGAAATTATTCAGTTCCGCTATGGCCGCCGCGACCTCCAGCAGGGATTCGTGGAGCCTGCTCAGGTTGGCTTTGACAGAATCTATCTTTAGTGACTTAAGATCGTCTTCGATAATTGCGGTTACATCGGCAACTCTGTTGATGAACAGACTCACCGCCACACCCTTCAGGGCATGGGCCATAGCCCTTGCAGATTCGCAATTTGCCGGATTTTCCGACAGCAGATTCTCAATCAGGTTTGCGTGATTAGTCTGATGCGCGGAAAATGAAAAGAGGGCTTTACTATAGGCCACTGGATCCTGCCATACCCTGAGTGCTTTTCTGTAATCAGCAAGACCCTCAAGGGGTGAAAAATCGACCGACTCCCTTGCTTCAATGCTGATTTTGATGACATTGTTGGGAATACCGCTCCCTTGGGGAACGGCCTGCTCCATAGCTGAAAACAATTTATTGAAATCGATCGGCTTGGCTTCAATAAGATCCATGCCGGCGGCATAACATTTATCGTTCTCCTCTTCCATAATGCCGGCGGTCAGAGCCAGAATAGGAATGTGGCTGAAGGTGCCTGTTTCCACCACCCTGATTGCTCTCGTGGCCTCCAGTCCATCCATGTCAGGCATCATTACGTCCATAAGAATCAGGTCGTAATCATTTTTGACGAAGGCATCCACCGCTTCAAGCCCGTTTTTTACCCATTCAACAATGTGCCCCTGCTGCTTGAGTCGCAACATGGCCAGTGTGGCATTAGGTTCAAGGTCTTCTGCAAGCAGTACGCGAAACAGACGGGGAGAAATATAATTCTCACCAACGATTTCATCTTCTTCATAAAGGCAACTATCAGAGGTGATCACCGCAGGAAGGAATGCGGTAAAATAAAATACCGAACCCTGTCCAATTTCGCTTTCCACCCATATATTACCCCTCATTAGCTCAATAATCTGCTTCGAGATCGTAGTGCCGAGTCCGGTACCGCCGTAATGGCGGGTCGTACTGGCGTCGGCCTGGGAAAATGGTTCAAATATTTTGGTAATCTGCTCCTTAGTCATACCTATTCCCGTGTCCTTCACGGAAAAGAGCAGCATATCCGCTTCATCGCCCTGTCGCACAGACAGGGTAATTTCACCCTTATTGGTAAACTTGATCGAGTTGCCGACCAAATTCAGAAGTACCTGCCGCAATCGATGCGGATCGCCCATCAGGCGGACAGGGAGCGTGGCGGTGTACTCCAGATTGAGACTCAGATTCTTTGCCGCCGCTCGATGTTCCAATGTGAGCAAAGAGCTCGACAAAACATTTGGCAGGTTAAAGCATACCATTTCCAGAGATAATTTCGCGCTTTCCAACTTTGAAATATCCAGAATATCATTGATAATACGGAGAAGTTGTTTGGCGGAACTGAGTATGGTGTTGATGTGTACTCTGGTTTCCTGCGAAAGGGCGGGGTCTTGAAGTGCTACTTCGGCAAAGCCGATTATTGCATTCATTGGGGTACGAATCTCGTGACTCATGTTGGCAAGAAAAGAGGACTTGGCCTGCAGTCCGGCCTCAGCGGCCTCTTTAGCCTTATTTAACTCTACCGCAGCAATGCGCAGATCTTCGGCCATCTGCTTGTTCACGGTTATGTCGGTACGGATCGCGATGTAATGCCGGGGGAGATGAAATTCATCCATGATAGGGACGATTGTGGCGTTCACCCAGTAGAGTCCTCCGGATCTATTGCGGTTGCAGACCTCTCCGTGCCAGACTTTTCCTGCCGTAATTGTACTCCAAAGCTCGGCAAAGAATTCCGGCGGATGAATACCGGATTTCACAATACGATGATTCCTGCCAAGAAGCTCATTCTCTGAGTAACCACTGATTTCACAAAAATTCTCATTCGCATAAACGACATTGCCATCGGAATCGGTAATGCTGACGATGGCATGCTGATCCAGGGCGTACTTCTGCTGGCGGAGTTCTTCAGCAACGGTCTGATTCCGGACGACAAGTGTCTCAATTAAACTGCTTAAAGAACCAAGGCCGGCCTGATCATCAGTTGTTTCCGGTTGCCCCAGTATTCTCAAAATACCGTCGGCGCTTCGTCTTAATGTATCAATGGCGACCTGTTTCATTTTGGCTTCGGCACGCAGTTCAGCGTTAGCAGTAGTCAGCTCTTCAGTGCTGATGCTCAGGCTCCGTTCGTGAAGATTTTTGGCACGCTCGTTCTGTTCATACGTTTCTGACACTCGATTCAGCAACTGTGGCAGCGCGCAAAGAATCTCCGAAGCGTGAGTATTCGACAATTCGGTATTCTGGCTCTCAAGCTCGCTCATGATGGCGGTCGCCGCATCGTCAGTCTCAAGAGCAAGAGCGCGACGCAATTGACGGACTAAAAGAGGGTGCATGCTAATCCTCGCCAAGATAAATCGCCGTCATGGTCTGATTGTGCAGCTTACACTCCATTATTGCGCCAAAGGGAGATATCTCTCCGTAGGAGTAGAAGCCGGTAAGTGTTACTCCCGGCAGTAATTTGGCTATGACTTCCACCTCTTGCTCTACGGCATCACCCATAACTATCTTGCGCCCTACGCAACTTATGAGAATGGCAACTCCGTTGCCAGGATTACCGCCAAGAGACTCCCTGAGGCGCATTCCAGCCAACTCTGCACCATCCACCAACTTGTCGTTGCTTGAGTGCATCAGGCGCAGATAGCCGTCCGGGATGATATCTCCAGCCAGAATCAGGCTGCCGGCTTCATCGTCAATACCTAGAATTGTGCGGATAAGTCCCAGTGAAGAGTGGTCAGCGTCAAGCATCTCAAAGGGGAAAAGCAGTCCTGATGACGGCAGATCCTTGGCATATTCACCAAGATACTGACGATAAAGCTCCAGAGCCGGGTGACCGTCCAGTTCGTAAAGAATGCTGCCGCTGCTGCGCGTCACTTTGCGAGGCGGGCCAAAAGGGGCCCAACCGCCGAAGCATGAGTGGGCGACTCTAAGTTCCTTACCGTAGAACCCGATACATGTCACTGCGTCGCTCTCAATTCCTTCGGGTGTTACGGTAAGGGTTTTCTTGAAGTCAATGTCGTCCCCGGCAAGTCCGCCGGCAATTGGTATTTTGCTGCCGATGATCTCTTTAATGCCGTCAATAAGGGCGCTACCATTGATATCAAGCCCTTTGGCAAAGACCAGCAAAGCCGTAAGGTCATCTGCGGCAAGCTCCTGCGCAATTTCCCGCCCGGCTTGAGCAGAATGCTCCATATCCAGCAGAGTTGCTCTTGCAGCCTTGAGTCTCACCTTGTCGAACCTGAGCGCCGTCAACGACAGTGATTCTTGAGAGACACCCTTGTTCGTGATTTCGCCGGCGGTACTGCAACCGGCAATAATTGCATTAGGAAGCGCCTCTGAGAGCCTGGCAAAAAGGTCGCTCTGCTGCAGCATCTGTGTGCCACCGAAAGCCAAAACAAGTTGCGGCTCAATTTCTGACAGCTTTGAGAGGTCAGGCAGTTGTTGTGAGGTGATCAGGATTTGACAGGTTTTCATGGTTTTTTCCTTTCAGATGGGATGTCCAGATTGCCTATTAAGGCTTGAAAAAAATACACACAGCGCAAGGGTCGTGTCAATGCATATTACTGAAATTTAAAAGTATTTTGCGATCTGCTCGTTACGGCGTCACATTCACACGCGGAACGCAGGTATGAGCAGGAACCGTCATGCAAGTGACCGTTCCCTGATTTCCCACTCAGCTTTAATTTTCAGGACTTCAGGCAGGATTGATTCAAGCAGCTCAACCAGACGTGGCTCAAAATGACTCCCAGAACCCTTACGAATTTCCGCCATTGCGTCTTCGTTGCTCCAGGGTTCCTTATAGGGGCGTTTCATGGTCAGTGCGTCAAAAACATCTGCAATAGCCACAATCCGTGCAGATTCGGGGATGGCTTTACCGGAAAGGCCTTGAGGATAACCGCTGCCATCCCATTTTTCGTGATGACAAAGGGCTATTTCTGCCGCCATGGCAAAAAGTGGGGCGGCGCTTTTTTTCATGACGTCAAACCCGATCTGAGAATGCTGCTTCATGATTACCCACTCCTCTGCCGTCAGCTTGCGGGGGGCTTTCAGTATGGCATCGGGTGTGCCGATCTTGCCGGTGTCGTGCATCGGTGCGGCCTGTTCCAGGCTCGCTGCCAGGTTCTTCGGCCACCCTGCCGCCTCTGCCAGGGCCCGTGCATATGCGGCCATGCGCCAGATGTGGACTCCGGTATCGGTATCGTTGTAGTGACCTGCTTCGCCAAGCATATAGATGGCTTCTCTCCGGCTATCTTCCAACTCCTGTACTCTGGTCAATGACAGATGGGTATGGACCCTCCGCAGCACGATAGGGGCAGAAACCGGTTTCAGGATATAATCCACTGCTCCAGCATCAAAACCTCTGGTCTCGTCTTCCACTTCACTCATGGCGGTCACGAAAATGACCGGAATTCCGACTGTGGCAGGCATACTCTTAAGCTTTTCACAAACTTTGTAGCCATTCATCCCAGGCATCATGATGTCCAGAAGAATCAGGTCCGGCCGATGCTTTATGGCGGCATCCAGCGCCTTTTCACCGCTGTTGGCAAAGATCAGTTGATAATCATCCTTCAGTATCTGTCTCAGAAGCTGAAGATTGTTCGGTTCATCGTCGACCAACAGGATTTTCTTCATCAGCTTCTGTAAGCCGAGTTTATCTGCCAAATCCACAGCTCTGGCCTTAGCCCCCGAAAAATCAAAAGCGTCAACTTCGCGCTGAATGAGTGCCAGTTCCCCTCTGGTAACGTATTCGCCTAATTTATCCAGGAGAGGTGTTACTTCATCAGGATTGAGCTCATCCAAAGAGAGCATTAATTGAGAGAGCAGTCCGTTTACGTCAGAGGCATCAAACTCCTTCTGCGGCTTTCCGGCAGAGTTGTCTGATAAATTTATCCGGTCGATGGCGCCGACCGCTTCACCCAGAGCCTGACGCAAGGTCGCCAATCTGGTGACAGCGAATTCCCTTGAACCGGATCTTAAAGCGGAATCGATTTCGTCTGCCAGCCTGGCCACAACGGTTATTCCCAGATTGCCAGCGACTCCCTTCAAGGCATGGACAACATTGCGTGCCGGTTCCACGTTTTCAGGATACTCCCGCAACAGTTGCTCCAGAACTGTCGCATCGTTTAATCTAGTGGCGGCAAAATCGGCCAGAGCTTTGACATAAACCTTTTGCACTCGCCATGTCTTTATTGCCTTATCATAGGCAATCACTTCCTCTAGGGGTGATAAATCAATTTCGTTCAGGTTTGAATTGTCAAGTCCTGAAAGTTGCCGACTGAGACGCCCCCCTCCTTCTGCAACAACCGCCTCCATGGCAGAAAACAACTGGTTGAACTCAATTGGTTTTGCCACAATGCCATCCATGCCTGCGGCACGACACTTTTCGTGGTCCTCACGCATTACGCTGGCTGTAAGTGCCAATATGGGCAGGTAAGCTCCGGTCGTCTTTTCGATTGCCCGGATCTCCTTGGTGGCTTCCACACCATCCAGTTCCGGCATCATGATATCCATGAGAATAACGTCGTAGCTCTCCGTCTGACTCTTTTCCACTGCTTGCCTGCCGTTTATGACCCAATCTACCGTGTGTCCCAGCTCTTCCATCCGCAACGTCACAAGAGTGGCGTTGACTTCAACATCTTCGGCAAGAAGAATGCGAAACAGGCGCGGTGGCACATAGTCCGACAATACGACTTTTGACGTCTCATAAAGACACACCTCCCCTTCACCGGCCTCCGGCATCTGTACAGTAAAATGGAAAGTGGAACCCCGTCCCGGTTCGCTTTCGAACCATATCTTTCCACCCATTAATTCCACGATCTGTTTAGAGATGGTTGTTCCGAGACCGGTGCCCCCAAAGCGGCGGGTGGTACTCGCATCGGCCTGGGAGAAGGAATCAAAAACCTTCTCCGCCTGTTTCGGCGTCATGCCGATACCGGTATCAGAGACTGAAAAATGAAGCATCCCCGGATTTTCCCACGGATTGACTGAGACTGTAATAGAGCCGGTCTCAGTGAATTTTATGGAGTTGCCCACCAGGTTCAAAATCACCTGCCGAAGACGGGTAGGATCTCCCCTGAAGCGCTCAGGCAGCGATGCATTGTATTTAAACCGGAGAGTTAATTTTTTTCCGGCCGCCGCCTGCTCCACGGTACCCAGAGTTTCAGTCAGGGCATTAGGAAGGTGGAAACCGACAGCTTCCAGAGAAAATTTGCCGCTTTCCAGTTTGGAGACATCCAGAATATCGTTGATGATATTTAACAGAGATCGGGCAGAACTCAGGATAATACCCACTTGTTTGGCGGTTTCGTTCGAAAGGGTTGCGTTTCTCAGCAGCACTTCGGCAAAGCCGATTATAGCATTCATCGGTGTACGGATTTCATGGCTCATATTGGCAATAAACGAGGATTTCATTTTAACCCCCGCTTCGGCAGCCTCCTTGGCCAGGAGCAGTTCACTTTCATTCTGTTTCTGCTTTGTAATATCCGAAAGAAAGCCGACGAAAAGATGTTTGCCATCAGCAAATTCCGAGTGTCCGACTGAAAGAAAGGCAGGGAAAACGGTCCCATCCCACCTCATAGCGGTAACCTCGCGACCTACCCCTATGATGCGGGATTCGCGCGTTTGGATAAAACGCTTTAGAAAAGAGTCATGATCATCTTTGAGCGGACCAGCCGGTATGAGCAGGGAAACATTCCTGCCGATAATTTCATCGGCCGGCCAACCAAAAATCTTCTCAAATGCCGGGTTGACTGTTTCAACAATTCCCATTTGGTCAATGGTGAGAATGGCATCAACAGCAGTCTCCACGATGGCTTTGACCCGCAAAGTCCGCTCTTCCACCAATTTGGCAAGATTATCCCGATGCAGTCGCAGTTCATCCTCTATTGCCCGGCTGTCGGTTACATCCCGGATAATGGCCGTTATAACGATGGGTCTGCCTTCCTCGTCTCTGGTAACCTCCCCCAGTTCGTGAACAAAACGCTGCGTGCCGTCGGGACGGGTAATCCGGTGTACTACATCAAAAATGGAAGATGGATTTTCGACTGCACTTTGAATGGCTCGTTCCACTATGGAGCGATCTTCCGGGCATGTCCGTTCCAGCAGGAAATTAAAATCCGGCTTGAACTCCTCCGGTTCAACACCATATATTTTGTATGCCTGATAGGATAAATGGACAAAATCATTTCCCATCTCCCAATCCCAGCTTCCCAGGTTGGCAATAGCCTGAGCCTTTTCCAGATTTGTTTGAATTTTCCCGATTTCCGATCTATCCTTAACCTGCTGCTGCAAGAGATGCTTCAAATCCATGCTCTGCTTTTTGATCATTAAGTGGTTGCGAATCCTGAGTTTGAGCAGAACCGGATTGATCGGCTTTGTAACATAATCAACCGCACCAAGCTCCAGCCCCTTGGCCTCATCTCCTGCCTGGTTCATGGCCGTTATAAAAATGACCGGAATATCGAACGTTTTCGGATCCTCTTTGAGCCGCCGGCAGACCTCATAGCCATCCATCTCCGGCATCATGATATCCAGAAGAATCATATCCGGAAGTGCGCCAGAGCTGACCCGCTGCAAAGCCTGGTTACCATTGCGCGCAACCATTGTGTCATATTCAGAATCGAGCAGCTCTTTTAGAACGGTGATATTGAACCGTTCATCATCAACTATAAGAATTGTGCTCCGATGCAGCATACGGGTTTCCCCCTTTATTCAAGAAAGTTGCAGTGATATACTTCGCAAGGCAAAAAAAATGGTAAACATTCGGTTAACCACATAAGTCTGTAATAGACTTACCAATATGATGGCTTTTCCTGGGAGCGCGGACATCCTGTCCGCATTCGGGTGGCTTTTTTGCCCGAATAAGTTTTTGACATCAAAAGTGATT
>CAYQMO010000165.1:0-8519 GCA_964418315.1 uncultured Geobacter sp.
GTATTGCGGTACTCAATTACCACAATTAATAATCACAGGATACATTATGAAATTCACCGGAACTGATTCTTATATTGCTACCGACGATTTGATGCTGGCAGTCAACTCGGCCATGGTACTCGGGCGCCCGCTGCTGGTCAAGGGGGAGCCTGGCACCGGAAAAACCATGCTGGCCGAGGAGGTCGCCGCTGCGCTCGGTATGCCGCTTTTCCAATGGCACATCAAATCCACAACCAAGGCGCAACAGGGACTGTACGAATACGACGCCGTATCAAGGCTGCGTGATTCCCAACTGGGTGACGCCAGGGTTCACGACATTGCCAATTACATCGTCAAGGGCAAGCTGTGGGAGGCTTTTGAATCGGACTGCCGCTCAGTTTTGCTGATTGACGAGGTCGACAAGGCTGATATTGAATTTCCCAACGATCTGCTGCGCGAACTGGACCGCATGGAGTTTTATGTTTATGAGACCAGGCAGTTGATCCAGGCGAAAATGCGACCGATAATCATCATCACAAGCAACAATGAAAAAGAGCTGCCAGATGCCTTCCTGCGGCGCTGTTTTTTCCACTATATCCGTTTTCCCGACCGGGAAACCCTGGAGCAGATTGTTAATGTCCACTACCCGGACATCAAGTCAAATCTGGTTAAAGAGGCTCTCGAGGTCTTTTACGGCGTTCGCGAGATTCAGGGGCTGAAGAAGAAGCCTTCCACATCGGAGTTGCTGGACTGGTTGAAAATATTGATGTCGGAGCAGATAACCCCGGCAGATCTCAGCAATAACCGCAAGAACAGGAAAATACCACCGTTGCATGGCGCACTTCTGAAAAATGAGCAGGATGTGCAGCTCTTTGATGTGGCTTCCCGCCGCTCCGTATATTGACCATTAAGCCATGCTGCTCGATTTTTTTCTGCGCCTGAAAAACAGCAAAATTCCGGTTACTCTGATGGAGTTTCTTACCCTGCTTGAGGCGTTGACGCAGCACCTCGCTTTTGGCAGTGCCGAGGAGTTTTATTATCTGGCTCGGCTCTGCCTCATTAAGGATGAATCAAACTATGACGTTTTTGACAGGATATTTGCAGAACATTTCCATGGAATCAGCAATCCGCTTGAGGATGTTACCGGCACTATTCCTGAAGAGTGGCTGCGCAAACTGACAGAGAAGTTCCTCTCCGAAGAAGAGAAGAACAGAATTCAGGCTCTCGGCGGCCTTGACAAACTGCTCGAAACACTCAAAAAACGGCTGGAGGAGCAGAAGGAGCGTCATCAGGGGGGGAGCAAGTGGATCGGCACCGGAGGAACCTCGCCGTTTGGCGCTTATGGCTACAATCCTGAAGGTATCCGGATCGGCCAGGCGGAGTCACGGCACCGCAGGGCGGTCAAGGTGTGGGACAAGCGTGAGTTCAGAGATCTGGATGGTTCGGTCGAACTGGGCACGCGCAACATGAAGGTAGCCCTCCGGCGACTGCGTAATTTTGCGAGGGAGGGGGCGCTGGAAGAGCTGGATATGAGCGGCACAATCCGGGCCACTGCCAATAATGCCGGTTATCTCGACCTCCGGATGATGCCGGAAAGACACAACAAGATAAAAGTTCTTATCTTTTTTGATGTCGGCGGCTCCATGGATCCGCACATAGAGCTGTGTGAACAGCTTTTTTCCGCCGCTCGCACCGAATTCAAGCATCTTGAATATTTTTATTTTCATAACTGCATCTATGAGCGGGTGTGGCGTGAAAATCGCCGCCGTTTTAATCAGCACTGCGCCACCAACGATCTGCTGCACCAGTTTGGCTCGGATTACAAAGTGATTCTGGTCGGCGACGCAACCATGAGCCCATACGAGATCGTATGGCCGGGGGGGAGCGTGGAACATAATAATTCTGAAACAGGGGCGGTATGGCTGGGGCGTATTCTTGATCAGTTCCGGAAAGTCGTCTGGGTTAATCCTGCGCCCCAGATTGAATGGCGCTATGCTGAATCGGTTCAGATCATTGACCGGTTGATGAAAGGACAGATGTACCCGTTAAACATGGACGGCATAGATCGGGCAATCAGCTATTTGAGTAAATAATATTCTAATGCACAGAAACAGAGGGAGAACAACAATGACAGAAGCATACATCTGTGATGCAGTCCGTACCCCGATCGGCAGTTACGGCGGCTGTCTCTCCGGCATCCGGACGGATGACCTGGCAGCGCTTCCGATCAAATCCCTGATCGAGCGGAACCGGGCGGTAGATTGGCATCAACTTGAGGATGTCATGTACGGCTGCGCCAACCAGGCGGGAGAGGACAACCGTAATGTTGCCCGCATGGCCGTTCTGCTGGCCGGGCTTCCACAAACTGCGGGGGGCGTGACGTTAAACCGCCTCTGCGGTTCAGGCCTTGACTCTGTGGGCACCGCTGCGCGGGCAATCAAATGCGGCGAGGCGCAACTGCTGATTGCCGGTGGAGTCGAGAGCATGTCGAGAGCCCCATTTGTTTTCGGTAAAGGGACAACGCCGTTTTCACGCGAGGTCCAGCTTTATGACACAACCATCGGCTGGCGCTTCGCAAATAAGCTCATCAAAGATCAGTACGGTATCGATTCCATGCCGGAAACTGCGGAAAACCTTGCCGCTGACTATGGCATACTACGTGTGGAACAGGACGCTTTTGCACTGCGCAGCCAACAGCGGGTTGCTCAGGCTCTTGCCGCAGGAAATTTTAAAGATGAGATAATTCCTGTCGTTATTCCCCGGCGTAAGGGTGGTGACCTGATTATCGACTGTGACGAACACCCACGGCCGGAGACAACCCTTGCCGACCTGGCCGCTCTGAAAACGCCGTTCAAGGCCAATGGCTCGGTGACGGCAGGTAACGCTTCCGGTGTCAACGACGGGGCGTGCGCCATTTTGATTGCGTCCGGAGCGGCGGCAAAGCAAAACGGTCTGACGCCGAAGGCGCGTATTGTTGCCATGGCCACTGCCGGCGTCCCCCCCCGAATAATGGGAATCGGTCCGGTTCCGGCAACCCGGAAGGTGCTGGATTTGGCCGGACTAAAGCTGGACCAGATGGACGTAATCGAACTGAATGAGGCGTTTGCGGTTCAGTCTCTGGCTGTGCTGCGTGATCTCGGGCTCCCCGATGACGCCCCGCATGTCAACCCGAACGGCGGCGCAATCGCTCTCGGGCATCCATTGGGAATGAGCGGCGCCAGGCTGGCCACCACAGCCATGTACCATCTGCAGCGCAGCGGCGGTCGCTACGCCTTGTGTACCATGTGTGTCGGCGTCGGCCAGGGAATAGCGTTGATTATCGAGCGGGTTTGATGACACATCACTTTGCTGCGTTCATGCAGGTAGTTATTGCTGTTCGGATCAGAAATCAAGCGAACCTGCAATTTTCTGCTTGACTTATCACAGCCTTGTATCTATATTTCACAACTCTTTAAAAATCAGAAGCGGATGGAGATACGTATGTACGCAGTAATCAAAACAGGTGGAAAACAGTATAAAGTTACTGAAGGCGAATTTCTCAAGGTTGAAAAACTTGAGGGTGAAATCGGCGATTCTATAGAATTCGCCGAAATCCTTATGGTGGGTGGAGAAACAACCGTTGTGGGTGCGCCTCTCGTTGCCGGGGCTTCTGTCACCGCAAAGATCGCAGCTCAGGGCAAAGGCAAAAAAGTACTTGTCTTTAAATCAAAGAAACGTAAAGATTCCCGTAAGTTGCGAGGTCATCGTCAACATTTGACCGTTCTCAAGATTGAGAAGATTACGGCGTAACTTACACAACCAACTATTTTTCCATAGGAGATACTGAGATGGCACATAAAAAAGCTGGTGGTAGTTCAAGAAACGGTAGAGACTCTGGCGGGCAGCGACTTGGCTGCAAAAAATTCGGAGGCGAAAGCGTCAAGGCCGGCAATATAATTTATCGCCAGCGCGGCACGCAGATACATCCCGGCAATAACGTCGGTTGCGGTAAGGATTATACTCTGTTTGCGCTAATTGAAGGAGTGGTTGCGTTCGAGCGCCTTGGCAAAGATCGGAAAAAGGTTTCAGTTTATCCGAACTAGCTTTCTGCTTCTATAGATTTTCAGCAACAAAAGCCCGTGAGTTTACCTCCGGGCTTTTGTTGTATGTGCGGAATCTACTGATAACGGCCTGTAATTACGTTTTGGGATTGATGATGCAAGCCCGTCAGTTATGCAAGCGCAACACGCGCAGAGCATTATCAGTTGTAATGCGCGCCACTTCCTCGATCGAGATCCCGCGAACATCCGCCAACCGCCGTGCCGTTTCTGTTATCCAGGCTGGGCGGTTAAATGTTCCACGATAGCGTTGCGGTGTCATATCCGGGGCATCTGTTTCCAGTACCAGATGCTCCAGCGGGAGGTTTCGGGCTACTTGAAGCGGCTTGACAGCATTATTCCAGGTAATCGTGCCGGAGATGGAAATGGCAAAGCCTAGTCTGATGAAGTCACGCGCTGTCTCCACTGAACCGGAGAAGGCGTGCATGATGCCCCCCACTTGATCGGCGTGTTCCTCGCGTACAATTGTCAGAACCCGGCGAAAGGCGCGGCGGCAATGAATCAGTACCGGCAAGCCATGATGTAACGCAATCCGAAGCTGACCACGAAAAGCCACTTCCTGCAGATCCATCGGCACCGGATATGCCGGATCAAGACCTGTCTCACCGATGGCAATCCCCTTTGTTGAGAGTGCGGTCAGGTTTTCTAAAACCTGGGCGGTTACATATTCCGCATGCATCGGGTGAATGCCGAATGCAGGGAAAATCTGCCGGTTTTCTTCTGCCAGTGCTGCTATTTCGTGCCATCCATTCGGATGAACTCCCGGAATAACGAAAGCTGTGACTCCAGCAATATTGGCTTCACTCATTATGTGGGGGAGTTCTGAGTAGAGAGGTTGCAGATCAAGGTGGCAGTGCGTGTCAAACAGACCCAGGTTCACAAGAACCAGCCAAACAGATTGACGACCCGCTCCATGAAGCGGACCATCATGCCCCGGCGCTCATGGACATCCAGCTCCACCCGGCGCGACCCGGAGATCTCCTCCAGTAACAGCTCCCGGATCTGTCCACCAAACTGCACGTTATCGACCACGCAGTTGATCTCGAAGTTGCGATGGAAGCTGCGCTGATCAAGGTTAGCCGAGCCGATGACCGCCCTCTCGGCGTCAATAAGCATAACCTTGGCATGGAGAATTTCGCGTTCCAGTTCGAAAATTTCAACTCCCCCCCGTAAAAGGGCGGTATATGAAATTCTGCCAAGCAGCAGCATTATGGGGACGTCACTGCGAGCCGGTAACAGCAGCCGCACCCGCACACCACGACGGACAGCACGCAGTAACGAGCGGATAATACGCGGCCCCGGCACAAAGTATGGAGTGGCAATCAGGATTTCTTCTGCCGCAGATGCTATATTGACCTGAAACGCCTCGCGGATATAAGAGCGCCGCTGGTGGGGACCGCCGCTTATGATATTAACTGCAGCATCGCCATCTTTGACATCGCTCAGCCGCAGTCGCTGCACCGGAGTGACTCGGAGAACCTTTTCGTCCAACTCACCGTGCCAGGTTTCGTGGAAGATTGTCTTCAGTTCACTGACCGCATCGCCCCTGATACTGATCCCCAGATCGCGAAAATTCAGGTTATCTGCCATACAGCCCGCGTACTCTTCGCCGATGTTGAATCCCCCCAGAAAAGCCAGAGAATCATCAACAATTGTCATCTTGCGGTGATCCCGTTTATCAAACCAGGTGAATCCACGTTTGAAAGATGGGACATTGAATGGAAGGAGCTCGACACCCTGTGCGGCAAGTTTTTTAAAATAGGAAGCTGGCGTTTCCAGGCAGCCGATATAATCGTAGATCAACTTGACCGAAACACCGCGTTGAACCGCTGCAGTCAGTTCATCCGCCAGGCCTCTGCCGATATGGTCGTTATGGATGAGGTAGTATTCAAGAAGGATAGTCTGTTCTGCAGACCGAATAGCGGAAAAAAGAGCCTCAAAAAACTGCCGTCCACCATGAAAGAGTTCGACACTGTTATGGCGGTGTGTAACCGGCAATTCCAGGCGGCGCAGGCGGCTCATCAAGCGGGTAAACCTGAAAAACCGATTCTTATTCCGTAGCGGATTGCTTTGCACGTTGCTCACACCACACTATGTAACCGGTATCGTCAGGCAGCCGACTGTGGAAATCTCCGCAGTCATAACGTCACCGGCGCGTACCGGACCAACCCCCGCCGGGGTTCCGGTCAGGATAACATCTCCAGGTTCCAGGGTGAAAATAGCCGAAACGTGGGCGATGATCTGGGCAACGCGGTGGATCATGTCCGCAGTGGTGCCGTTCTGGCGACAGTCACCGTTAACCGCGAGTTTCAGGCTCAGCGCATGAGGATCAGCAATCGCACCGGCTGGAACAAAATCAGACAATGGGCAGGCTGTGTCGAACCCTTTGGCGATCTCCCACGGCAGCCCCTTGGCTTTCAAAGCATTCTGGACATCCCTCAAGGTCATATCGATGGCAACGCCGTATCCGGCAATGTAATCCAATGCCTTGTCTGCGCCGATATTGCGGGCTTGAGTGCCGATCAGCACCGCCAGCTCGACTTCGTAATGGCATTCCTGCGAGTAAGCCGGAATCCGGACCGTATCGCCATCGGCAATAACGGAGGAGGCCGGCTTCATAAACAGCACCGGCGCTGCTGGCGTCTCATTGCCAAGCTCCCTGGCATGCTCTGCGTAGTTGCGCGCCAGACATACTATCTTGCCGATGGTAATCTCCTGGTTGGTTCCGATAATCTTCCGTATTGTCATAACAGACTCTCGCCGGTCATTTCCATTGGTTGCGGAAGTCCCAGCATCTTCAGCATGGTCGGCGCGACATCGGCCAGACGGCCACCTTCACGGAGGGATATATTTTTACGGCTGTCATCCACCAGTATGAACCAGACCGGATTGGTAGTATGGGCGGTGAACGGTTCGCCGTTTTCATCCTGCATCTGTTCTGCGTTGCCGTGGTCTGCAGTAATCAGCACCGCCCCACCCAGTTCCCGAACCTTTGCGACAATCCTGCCCGCACAGGTATCCACCGCCTCGACCGCCTTTATGGCTGCTTCTTCGACACCGGTATGACCGACCATGTCACAATTGGCGAAGTTGAGAATAACGACATCGTATTGATCCTGACCGAGAAGTTTAAGCAGCTTATCCGTCACCTGAACGGCACTCATCTCCGGCTTGAGATCGTACGTTGCAACATCTTTTGGTGATGGAATAAGAGCCCGATCCTCGCCCGCGAAAGGGGTTTCCGATCCACCATTAAAGAAAAATGTGACATGGGCATATTTCTCGGTCTCAGCGATGCGAAGCTGTTTCAGCCCGGCATCGGCAAGTATGTCACCTAGCAGATTCTTCGATTCTGTTGAGACGAAGGCGATCGGCAGTCCGAAGGTTGCATCGTATTCTGTCAGGCAGACATAGCCTGCCAGTTTCGGCCTATCTCTGCGAACAAAACCGTCAAAATCGTCCAGAGCAAGAGCGCGTGTGATTTCCCGTGCGCGGTCGGAGCGAAAGTTGAAGAAGATGAACCCGTCACCGTCATGAAGCTGGCCGACTGGAGCACCATGCTCGCAAATGACAGAAGGCTCTACAAACTCATCGTAAACCTTGGAGGCGTAACTCTGCTCGATGGCATCCTTTGAGGAGACACACAGTTCACCCAACCCGTGAACCATAGCGATATAGGCTTTTTCAACCCGGTCCCAGCGGGTGTCGCGATCCATGGCGTAATAGCGCCCCATGACAGTCGCAATCTTGCCGACGCCGATCCGTGCGATCTCATCTTCCAACTGTTCCAGATATTCAGCGCCGCTCTGCGGAGGCGTATCACGTCCATCAAGCAGGCAGTGAACGAATACATCGGTCAAGCCCTGGCGCTTCGCCAGTTCAAGCAGCGCGTAGAGGTGAGTATTGTGGGAATGAACTCCACCATCTGAGAGCAGACCGGAGAGGTGCAGTCTACCACCGGACGCTTTGACTTTAGAGATGCACTCAAGCAGAACCGGGTTAGTGAAGAAGTCACCATCAAGGATTGACTTGGTCACGCGGGTCAACTCCTGATAGACAATCCGACCGGCTCCGAGGTTAAGGTGACCTACCTCGGAGTTGCCCATCTGCCCCTCCGGCAAGCCAACCGCCATGCCGGATGTCTTGATCGCGGTGTGCGGGTAATCCTTCAGATAACCGCTCAGGTTGGGGGTCTTAGCAAGAGCAACAGCGTTGTGGTTGGGGTTGGGATTGATCCCCCAGCCGTCGAGAATCATGAGTACAAGTGGTTTTTTCATAGTTTAACACCCCTTTTTAACATGGATATTCAGGATTGACAGGATAACAGACTACAACCAAAATTTCTTGATTTTATCCTGTTCATCCTGTTCATCATGTAAATTAGATTTTCACGCCGCCCACTTCTGCCCTGTGCGGCATAATTCAGTATCGTCTCAAAAACCG
>CAYQMO010000166.1:0-8487 GCA_964418315.1 uncultured Geobacter sp.
CGCAAAGCTGCCGAAGAGAAATTGCATCAAGCCGTAATAGCTGCCGAAACTGTCAGCGCACAGTTGCAGGCTGAGTTTACCGAGCGGAAGCAGGAATCAGACTCTGTTATTGAGCAGCTCCGGGCTGAAATTAACGAGCACAAAAATACCGAAGAAGAATTGCATCAGAACATGAAGGCGGTTGAAGCTGCCAACCAACATTTACAGGAGGAGCTTGCCGAGCGCAAAGCTGCCGAAGAGAAATTGCATCAAGCCGTAATAGCTGCCGAAACTGTCAACGAACAGATGCAGGCTGAGTTTACCGAGCGGAAGCGGGAATTAGACTCTATCATTGAGCAGCTCCGTGCTGAAATTGATGATCACAAAAATGCCGAAGAAAAATTGAATCAGGACATGATGGCAGTTGAAGCTGCCAACCAGCATTTGCAGGATGAGCTTGCTGAGCGGACGCTGGAACTGGGCAAAGCCAACGAACAGTCTCATGCTGAATTTAACGAGCACAAAGATGCCGAAGAGAAATTGCATCAAGCCCTGATTGCCGCCGATACGGTCAGTGAACAGTTGCGGGCAGAGCTTGCTGAGCGGAAGCATGAGCTAGAGACGGTCATCGGACAGTTGCAGGTTGAATTTACCGAACGCAAAGATTTTGAGGAAAAATTGAATCAGCTTATGATATCCGCCGAAGCAGCCAGGGCGAACTTCCAGTCTGAACTTGCCCAGCGGAAACAGGAATTGGATTCCGTTATTGATCAGCTTCAGGTCGAATTTAATGAGCGTAAAGTAACCGAAGAAAAATTGCATCTGGCCAATATCGCCGCCGAAGCTGCCAAACAGTATTTACAGGCCGAGCTTGCCAGGCGAGGAAGCGTTGAGAAGCCAGAGGCATACATAGAAACCCTTTCTCAGGAATATGAAGAAAAACCGTTGTCCCGTCTGGCCGCGATATCCGCCGAAACAGCCAGAAAGAATCTGCAGGTCGAGCACGACGAGCAGGCACAAACCGAGAGACCAAATACAAACCCTGAAGACAGTTCTCAGGCCTCTGCAGGAAAACCGTTGTCCCGCCTGGCAATGTTATCTGCTGAAACAGCCAGGAAGAATTTGCAGGCTGAGCGCGACGAGCAGGCACAAACCACGAAACCAAATACGGATATACCGTCGGAACTTGTACGGAAGAGTCGTTACAGCAGCTCGCAGTTCCGGCTTATACTTATCTTCCTGGTACTTCTGGGTCTTGTGAGCGGTGGATTGTATCTGGTCAATTTTAATCAAGAGACGCCGCCTGTATCGAATACACCAAAAACAGCAGCCCCAACGGCAACGCCAGCAACGAGTGCCAAAACAGTTAAACCGCCTGAAACCCCCTCTCTGCCTGCCAAGAAAGAGGTGACAAGCAGTGCCAAACCTGCACCTGCTGTAGATTCGCCCCTGCCGTCATTTGTAACAGTCAGTGGCCGTGACAGCAAATATCCAGCCCGGGCGCCAGGATGGGAGCGATATGTTGATAAAAAGCGTGATGTTCGCGTCTATCGTGTCGCCGGAAAGATCAAGGCTGTGCAGGTTCTGGCTGCGAAAAACCAGGTGGTGGCAGACTCTTTCATGCAGACGGCACTGCGTGAGGTGGCGGGCAGCAGCGCATACAAGCCCATTTCCAGTGAGCGGAAAGATGGTTTTGTTATCCAGCGCAACAGTGCCGGTCCCAAGGCGAAACTGACGGTATACCGAATAGAATCGTCCAACAAAATAAGTGCCTTCGTTGTTAATCTTGAAGAATAATGAACAGGCGAGAACAGGTATGGAACAATCGGATGCGGTACCGGAGGGATTTAGGCAATGACAACGGAACAATATTCCCTTCTGACAACCCGTGAACTGGCGGCCAAATGCCGTATGCCTACCTGGGAGCTTGAGGAACGCTTCCAGCCGCACGAACTGGTACGTCTAAATGCTGCAACCAACGGTGTAACCCCCCTGGGTGTCAGGCGTTTTCTGATAGAGGAGGGGGTCTCCTACCAGTTTCGTGTAATTGCTCATACGACGATGCGTGGTGGTATCGGCAAAACTACAGGTACCATTTCCACAGCCGTGCGCGCTGCCCAATACGGTTTCAAAACCTGCGTCATCGATCTGGATCCCCAGGGCTCTTCCAGTCTGGCGCTGGGTGCGGTTCCCGAGGATGATGATCCGATATTTTTCGATATCTGGCAGCATCCCGACGAATTACTTGCCGATGCGTTGGTTGAGTTGAGCAGCAATCTCAGCATCCTGCCGTCATCGCTTGAGAACGCGCTGCTGGATGCCAGCCTGCTAAATCCGGGGTCACAGAAAAAAGCGGTCAGAGGGGTATGTGACCAACTGCGCATTCTCGGATTTGACACCATAATTGTGGACTGCCCTCCATCGCTCGGAATTGCTGTTATTTCGGCCATCTGTGCCGCTCAAACGATCGTGGTTCCGGTAGGGAGCGACGCCTTCTCTCTCAAAGGGCTCGATCTGACTCTGGGCGAGATCGCTTCCATCTGCGATACCTTCGGATTGCCTCATCCGGCTGTAAGAATCCTCTACACCCGCTATGACCAGCGTGAAACCGTGTCCCGCACTGCCCTGGAAAAAATCAGGGAGCGCCACCCGAATCTGCCGTTGGCTGTTATTCGTACCAGCAGCGAATTTTCAAAAGTTCTGGCTGCCGGGGAAACGATTTTTTCCCGCTATGCCAAAAACAGCGCCAGGGACGATTATGACCGGCACGTCTCCGATTTGCTGGAGATTTGTCTGGATGCGGAATAGCTTTGATTTGCTATATGGGGTTATATGAGCAAGCCATCTGAAAAACTAAAAATAAACCGCACCAGGAAGCGGATCTACGAGATGCAGCAGGAGGATGCTCCAGAGCCGAATCCGCTCCAGGAACCGGTTGAAGCAGTTGCAGCGGCAGCTCCTCCGGTCGTGGAGGAAGAAGCGGTGGTGTCGGACGGTGAGCTGCTTCAGCAGGATGCGCTGATAACGGATGAGGAGCATAAGCCTGCTGCTGTAAGAGAGTTGTCGGCGATGGAGATCGCCATGATTGAGTTTGCAGCAGAGAATGCGGCGCGTGAGGCTATTGCAGCGGAGGAGTCCGAACATGCGGAGATGGAGGAACCACTCCGGAGTGCTATGGCTACGGTGTACAAATATTCGGCTCTGTCTGCCGCAACAGGCTTGATTCCGATGCCTCTAATTGATATGGCGGGCTTAATGGCGATGCAGCTTATGATGCTGAAAAAACTCTGCACAATCTACGGCATAACATTTGACTCGCAGCGCTCCAAATCTGCGATCGCCATACTTGCAAGCGGTGTCGGCAGCACTTGTCTGGCAGTCAGCAGTACCAAACTTGTCCCGTTTATCGGTGCCTTCTCGGTCGCCACCATGCCGGCTGTGAACGGTGCGTTTTCATACGCCGTAGGGCGGGTCTTTATCAGACATTTCGCTTCCGGCGGTACTTTCCTCGATTTTGATGCGGATAAGATGAAGGGCTATTTCCAGGAACAGTTCAGGGCAGGAAAGCTGAACAGGGATGGAAACTCGTAACAAACGCGAAATTTTAGCAGACAAAAATTGTTCCCACCGGTGTTTTACCAATTTCCATATCCCAAACAAATCTCTTCAGGCCCGCGTCCCCCACTCCCGCAACATCTGCACCCGCTCCACTACAGGGGGATGGGAGTAGTAAAAATTGGCGTAGTATGGGTGCGGAAAAAGATTGGAGAGATTCTCTGCCGACATTTTTACCAGAGCTGAAGCCAGATCCTCCGGTTTTCCGGTCAGATCAGTTGCATAGCGGTCGGCTTCACGTTCGTGGCAGCGGGAGCGCCAGGCCGAAAAAGGGGCGAGCGGAAACAGCGCCAGCGAAGCGACAAAGCCGAGTACCACCATTTTTGCCGGCAGGGAAATATCCGCAGACAGCCCCAACATTCCCGGAAGTCCAGGCCAGAGGAGCAATTTGAAACTGAGCCATGATCCGGCGAGCGCCATCAGTTCAGCCCACAATAACCGTTTCCAGATATGCCCTTTTTTCCAATGACCGATTTCGTGCGCCAGTACGGCGACAATTTCGGCGTGACTCATCTGTTTGATCAGGGTGTCATAGAGAACGATACGTTTGACCTTGCCGATACCGGTAAAATATGCGTTTGAATGGTTACTCCGTCTTGAGGCATCCATCTGCAGCACCTTCCCGACTTTTAATCCCGCTTTCTCCATCATGACGCGAATCTCCTCCTCCAGACCCGGTTCGGTAACCGGCTCATATTTGTTGAAGAGCGGCTCGATCAGATAGGGAGAAATAAACATCATGAACAGACCAAAAAGAGCCATGAAACCCCACACCCAGAGCCACCACTGCTGCGGGCTCCAGTTGATGAGCCAGAAGACGACAGATATCAGGAAAGCGAGCAGAGCCGCACCGATGGTCTGCGCTTTGATAAAATCGGTAATCCAGACGCGCGCTGTCGTCGTGTTGAAACCAAACTGTGCCTCAATGCGGAAGGTTCCGTAAAGATCAAACGGAATACCGAGCAGAGTTGACCCCCAGGACATCAGCAGAAAGAAGAGTATGGCCGAAAGAATCGGTACATCGGTTAACGAAAGGATGAAACCGTCATATATCGCAATCAGGCCGCCAAAGAGGAAGATGATCAGCAGTGCATTATCAAAGAGCGAATCCCACAAGCCGAGACGGCTTGTGGCAAAGGTATAGGCCGAGCTTTTTTGCAGCTTATCGACGTCAATAGAGCCTTCAAATCCCTCCGGCACTCTGTTGCCATTCAGTTTGAGATGCCGCAGATTGATATAGCGCAGCCAGTAGGTGAAGGTGGTGATGATAGTGAAGAGGGTGAACAGGGTGAGCTTCATAAAGTATGGATTCTCTGTTTGTTAACGGGATGATTTTAGGAGTCTTGCAAAAATTAACTGTTCTTTTCCGTTCGTCGTGAGCTTGTCGAACCATGAATGGCTCCCCTTCGACAAGCTCAGGGCGAACGGTTTATGTTCAAGTTATTTTTGCTAGACACCTTAATACCATTACGGGCGGAAAAAGGAAATGATAAGCAGTATGGCGATAAAAAAGAGAGTAACAACAAGCCTGGAGTTACCTTTGGTCAGATAACTGTAGATCCAGGTGAGTGCGTAGGCACCCACCCAGCAGAGGCCAAGCCGCAGTAATCCGTCAAGCTCTTCCTTGAAGACAGACATAAATACAAAATAAAAGAGCAGAAAATGAGTAGCAAACAGCAGCGCATTGAGGAAAATACCGGTGGTCTGATGTTCCAGTAGTCCGGGTATCCGGACAGTCTCGCCCCAGCATTAGCGTGAACAACACACGCCATGCAATGAACGTATAAATTGCCAGACAAGGGAGATAACGATCTACCGTGCTAAGCTGTAACTCTTCTATTTGACAGCCACTTTTTAAAACATGGAAATATATTTCAATACACCAGCGCACTCCGTACCATTCAACTACCGTTGACGCTTGCTCGAATGTAGTCACTGGTATCGATGTCATTAGCAACCATTCCAGACCTTCAATCTCATCTGGCGGAGTAAGGATGCTTTATATTTTACCGTTCGCCGTTACGTTTTCACAACATAGCGAAGCTCTACACCCGGCAGCTTTTCCCAGACGCCTTTGTCTGTCCAGTGCATGATGCTGTGCAGCTTGAGCGGTACCCGCGATGTACGTGGGTCGTGTTCGTGGTGGGGGGGAAGATTGAAAAAATAGAGCCGGGTCTCGGCGCCGAATAGTAACCGACAGACCGGCGCACCGCCAAAGTCGTCAGTTTTGAATTCCTTCAGCGTCTGTTTCCGTATCCGGTGATGCCGGTTTGTTACCACGCTCGAGTGACCGTAGCTGAACGTCGGCGCGACCCCTTCAATGGCTGTTTCGTTAGAGCTGTTGCCGAAAACGGTTACTGTTTCCCGCACTCCGGGGCTATCCTCCAGATACTCGCCGTAGAAACCGCTGATTACATCACGATACGAGTGATGCTCCGGTTTGGGGTTGCACTGGATGACAAACATGGCATCAAGCCCCTGGCGAGTTCGGAAAAAGAGCTGGTTGGCATGATCGATGATCCGCTTTATGTTTGATGAATAGAGGTCACGGTACAGGTAATCAAGGCAGATGAGAGCTATGAAATTGAAGCAGCCGGGGCGGCTGTGAAAGAAGTAGAAGTGACGTCCCCGGTATAGGTCATGGTACTTGTAGAGCAGTTCCTCAGCGTGGAACGGATGACTTTTGGCCTCCAAAAATACCCGTAGACTGCCGGTTGCCTCCTTGATGGCAATACAGCACCAGTTAACCGGCATTTCCTGAACGTTTCCCCCTGCGATATCCCCGTCAACCGCCTCTATGGCATCAGCATTATCCTCTCGGAAACGCTCCAGCAGATCCCGGTAAATTTGGAGTCGAACCGGCTCAACGCCGAAAATGGTCACAGTATTGGGCTGGAATTCCCCTCGAATGATTTCCAGCATTTCGTCGAAACGACTGAAGGGGAGCGAGGCTTCGGGGAGCATCAGGAAGTGAAGTTTCTGCAGGTAGCCCTCTCCTTCAATGACTCTGTCGAGGATACTGCGGATCTGAATCCACTTTTCTTCAGGGTCAGCCAGGACAAAGCTGTGTCCCTCTTTACGCAAGCGGTTGGGGATTTGAGCGACCATGCAGTGCAGGTGCTCGCCGATAGAAAATTCAAGGTTAACCTCTTTGTCGATAATTGTGACCATATATGACCTTAGTCGATCTCGCAGTAGTGGGGATCGGGAAATAGTTTCTCCAGGATAAATTTTGTGCCCTCGGGCATGTTGTATTGCATCAGCTCATCCGGTGGCACCCAGCGGGCTTCGGCGACCTCCGCATCATTATGATTGAATTCGTCGCTGAGTGGATGGCAGCGGTAGTAGAGAATGACGAAATGATAACGATCCTCCCCCGGTGTTACGTGCTCAAAAACATCCAGCAGGTTCTGAACTTCAACCTCAAGACCGACCTCTTCAAATACCTCGCGCTGAACAGCCCGGATTATCGATTCTCCCAGATCGATCTTTCCGCCAGGCATAACCCACTGCCCCATAAAAGGGGGGACATTCCGTTTAGTCAACAGAACTCCACCAGCCAGGTTAATGATCACCGCCACCACCGATGTGACTACATGATCTTTTTTGAATTTTGGTTTGGGCATAAAGCCTCTGACAAAAAGAAGTGGTGCTAAAACAGCTTCAGATTTTCCAGCCCCTTGAGTGGTTGGTTGCGGAATGTTTGCTGCTCCTCACGCACGACGATTTTCTCGATCGTCTCCGGCAAAGCTTCATGGCACGTTTCATCCCGTACGGACTCAACCTCTTGCTCATTACCCATTCCGTTGCTCTTGAAAAAATAGCGGTCATAGAGTCGGTGAAACGCCGACCAACGGGATGTCGAAGCGGTCTCTTTGGCGATGTGCGTCTGAATCCCATTTATTTTTGAGTCCAGATCATCCAGATAATTGAGGATTGTTGCCTCTACCGTCTTGGGGCGCTTGGGTGAACCATATTCGTACTGCCCATGGTGGGAAAGCAGCATATGTTTGAGCAGCAGGGACAGTTCCCTCGGAAAGCCCTCTACTTCATGGATTTTCTCCCCCACCAGCTCCACACCGATGGTAATATGCCCCAGCAGTTTACCAGCATCGGTATAATCGATTGCCCGGGCAAAACTCATCTCGTAAATTTTGCCGACGTCGTGCAGCAGCGCCCCGACAACCAGCAAATCCTCATTGATCCCGTCATATAGCGGCACGATGTTCTTAACCAGCCTGACCAGTGAGAGAGAATGTTCCAGCAATCCACCAAGGTAGACATGATGCATCCCTTTGGCGGCCGGAGCCTGGCAGTAGAGAGCCATAAACGGCTCATCAGCCAGAAAGGAAGCCATCAACCCTTTCAGGTGACGGTCGGCAAGCGCGGCGACGACGTCAGACAGCTCCTTGCGCATCTCTGCGGCGTCACGCGGTGACTCCGGGAGAAAGTCAGCCAGCAGAACCTGCTCCTCCGGCACCTTGGTTATCTCGGCAACAACGACCTGCATTTTGTTCATATATACCGAAGCCTTGCCACGCACATTAACAAAATCATCTTTATCAAACTGCTTGTCCAGAACTTCAGTGTTGTCCCATACCTTGGCTTCAATCTCTCCGCTTTTGTCCATCAGGCGCAGGTTCATATACGGCTTGCCGTTCTTGGCCATAGCCATAATCTTCTCTTTCACCAGAAATACGGCATGAACCGAATCACGATCTTTTATCTCTCCAACAAACTGTTTTGACACGTGGCGCTCCTCTATTGCATGTATAAATGAAAAATATAGGGGGAAGTTATCACGATGAAGGGAGAATGCACAAGGTCTGATACAGGAATCCAGCACTGACGCACGAAAGTAACTGCGTAGTTGCATAGAAACAACTGTCATCC
>CAYQMO010000167.1:0-8482 GCA_964418315.1 uncultured Geobacter sp.
GTCGCAGCTCTACGATTGCATTGCACTTGTTCTCAATCGCGCAAAGCAAACCTCCGAGGTTTCGACCCTGGAAGCGGGTCTAAATAAAACCTCGGAGGTTTCAAAAGGTATCGTCACGCGGCACACCATTGCAGAAAACTTCAAACATTCGCCGCATCGTATCCTGCTTGCGGAAGATAACATCATCAATCAGAAGGTGGCGCAGTCCATATTGAATAAACTTGGCTACAAGGCCGATGTGGTTTTCAACGGTCAGGAAGCCGTCAGGGCACTTTCATTGACAAACTATGACCTGGTGCTGATGGATTGCCAGATGCCGGAAATGGACGGTTTTGAAGCAACCGCCATAATTCGTGACATAAACTCCAGCGTCCTCAATCATGCGGTACCAATCGTAGCCCTAACCGCCAATGCCATGCCGAAAGACCGTGAAGAGTGCCTTAAGGCCGGGATGAATGACTATCTGCCCAAGCCGGTAAAGAAAGCCGAACTTGCTGAAATATTTGCAAAATGGTTACCGGTCCATGAAATGCTCACAGAAAACGGACATGATGAAGCGTCACTTTCCGAGGGTATCGGGCTTGAGGAATCAGCAGTCATGGCAGGCGCACCTGACATAACCTTAATCACGCCGATTCTGATCAGACTTCTTGAATACATCAACAACAGAGATGCCAGGGTTGAATGGTATCTGGACGACAATAAAAGAACAGTGGCAGGATTGCCGGCTAAAGACCTGAAGCAGTTGAACACACTTCTGAAAAATTTCGATTACGCAGCGGCTCATGAAGCAATTCTGTCGTTATCAGCCAGAAATGGCATAGACCTTACACCGGTCAACAGAGTGGAGGAACTGTTACTCACGGAAAAGGCGTCTGTTAAGGAAACCGTTCTTGTTATCGACGATACGCCGCACAATATCAGGCTATTGAACGCCGCGCTGAAGGACGATTACATCGTCAAAGTGGCAACAAGCGGAAAAGAAGGTATTGAAATATGCAACACCATGCCGGTAGACATTGTTCTGCTTGATGTCATGATGCCGGAGATGGATGGGTTTGAAGCCTGCAGACAACTGAAGAAAAACCCATTGACCAAAGACATTCCTGCCATCTTTGTCACCGCCATGGGTGATATTGGTGACGAATCAATGGGTTTTGCCTGCGGTGCCGTTGATTACATCACCAAGCCGATTCGGGCAGCCATCGTGAAGTCTCGTGTCAAGACGCACCTCGCTCTGTACAATCAGCAGCGAATCCTGGAAAAGCTGGTTCAACTGCGTACTGCTGAGCTTAAAGATTCATATTTTGAAGTTCTGCGCCGACTTGGCATAGCCGGAGAATTTCGCGACAACGAAACCGGGCTGCATGTAGCAAGGGTTTGTAAGTATTCGCAGATAATTGCGCTGGCATCCGGTTTTTCTGAAAAAGAAGCCGAGCTGCTCTACCATGCCGCCGCCCTTCATGATGCCGGTAAAATCGGCATACCGGACAATATCCTTTTCAAGCCGGCCAAGCTTGACGAAAATGAGTGGGATGTTATGCGGACTCACAGTGAAATGGGTCAGAAGATAATTGGCTCGCATCCAAACAACGATTTGTTGAAAGCTGCGGCGACGATAGCAATGACTCACCATGAAAAGTGGGACGGGAGCGGCTACCCACAGAAGCTGAAGCGCTCAGATATTCCTGTCATGGGAAGAATTGTAGCTATAGCAGATGTATTTGATGCTCTTACAAGTGAACGCCCATATAAAAAAGCCTGGTCAGTCAGCGATGCAGTAAGTGAAATCGTGGGCTGTAGCGGACATCATTTTGATCCGAAGCTGGTAGACTCGTTCTTGCTGAACATACCGGATTTTACGTACGTACAGCAGGAATTTGCCGAAGCGGCTTGAGTATAGATGCGCTGATTCCGATCATCGCTTTGAACTCGTACACTCTATCCAGGAGGCTGAAGGATGTCCTGGGAGCACGGACATCCTGTCCGTTTTCAAGCGGGTGTATCGCTTGAAACAGTCTTTGAAGTCAAATAACCTGTTCGGGCATAAATCCGCCCGAATGCGGACAGGATGTCCGAGCTCCCAGGGAAAAGAAGGAATAAAATCATGGATCACCGAAAACAAAAAATTCTTTGCGTTGATGACGAACCTTACAATCTCGAACTACTGAACGCGATACTGAGTTGCCAGGAGTATGAAGTACTGTTAGTGACAACCGGATTGGAAGCGCTGGAAAAGATCCGGACAGAGCATATCGATATCTGCCTTCTTGATGTGATGATGCCTAATGTGAACGGCTTTGAAGTCTGTCGCCGGATCAAGTCTGAAGAAGCGCACCGAGCTCTACCGGTCATTTTGATTACCTCGCTAAGCGACACTAAATATCGAATTCTGGGTATAGAGGCCGGAGCAGAAGATTTTATCTCAAAACCATTTAAAAGCGCTGAAATCCTGGCTCGGATAAAGATGCTCCTGAGGGTCAAGTCACTTAATGAGGAGTTGGAAGAGTCTCGTGCCCATTATTGTACCATTATTGAACGCTGGGGTTGATTTTTTCCTAGTTCCCACGCAGCGCGTGGGAACTAGAACTTCTTTACGTGGTTAACCGAATGCTTACGATTAATCAATTGAGAAAAAGCGATTACAATCAGGCGTGTGTCATGGGGTGTTCTTTCAGATATGTACGCAAAGCTTCATTCATACGGGTTTGCCACCCTTTACCGGTGGCCTTGAATGCCGCAAGTATTTCAAGATCAAAGCGAACAGATTGCAGCGCCTTGGTAGTGCCGACAGGCCGTCCGAGCTTGGCGCGCATCAGGTGTGCTACATTGGGAGCATCAGGATCGTATGCCGGTGGAACGTCCGCGTTTGCTTCCCTTCGGACACGTTCCAAGTCAGTCTTTGAAGTTGTTGGCAAGCCACTCATAGTAAACCTCTCTTTCGTCTTTATGGGCGCGGCGATAGCTGATACAGCGTACAACTTTACCGCGCCTGGCGACAACAAGCGTTGCTACGGCAAGGAAATCGAAAACATACGCAAACGCCATAATGCGCCGCTCTCCGCTTATAACAACAGGGATATCAAGGCGGTGTTTGCTCTCATAAACCAGCTTGGCATCATCAAAATCAAGACCATGCTTTTCAATATTTGCCAGTCGTTTTGTTTCGTCCCAGTCGTAAATCATGTTTATTTGTAGCAACAAAAAAAAGAAATGTCAACGAGTAGCATGAGGAGAGTGAACCGATGAAAAAGATCAACGCATTTGCTGCCGTTTCGGCAAAATCACAATTGGCGCCCTATACAATCGAACGGCGCGATCCAGGTCCGCATGAGGTGTCGATAGACATTCTCTTTTGCGGGGTATGTCATTCCGATGTTCATGAAGTCCGCGACGAATGGGGTGGCTCCATCTATCCCATGGTGCCAGGCCATGAAATCATCGGCAAAATTGTTGAGACAGGTCAGCAGGTTACCAGATGGCAGGTTGGCGATACCGTCGGTGTCGGCTATTACATAGATTCCTGCCGTGTATGTGATGCCTGTGAAGAGGGTGAAGAACAGTACTGCGAAGCGGGAATGAACACCACATTCAACGGCCATGAGCGGGACGGGAAAACTCCGACATACGGCGGCTTTTCTACCGCCATCACCGTGAACGAAGATTATGTTGTGCGCATCCCCGGCGGATTGCCGCTGGAAAGGATGGCGCCGTTACTCTGTGCGGGGATTACCACCTATTCCCCACTTCGCCATTTCGGGGTTAAGCCATGCGACGATGTTGCCGTCGTAGGCCTTGGCGGCCTTGGTCATTTGGGGGTAAAGATTGCCAAGGCGATGGGGGCAAAGGTAACGGTTATCAGTCATTCACCAGGTAAACGCGCTGATGCACTGGCTCTAGGCGCTGATGACTTCATCGCCACCAGTGAAAAGGGTGCTTTCGAAGCAAACGCCAGGCGCTTTAATTTCATTCTCGACACCATCTCGGCTAAACACGACTACAACGCATATCTCGGCATGTTGCGCCGCAACGGCAGGATGGTGCTGGTCGGCATTCCTGAGCCGGTGCCGCTTTCAGCCTCATCATTGATCTTTCAGCGCCGCAGCCTGTCAGGCTCCCTTATTGGCGGCATCAGCGAAATTCAGGAGATGCTGGATTTCTGTGCCGAGCATGGGGTGCTTGCCGACGTGGAGGTGATCCCGATTCAGAAGATCAATGAAGCGTACGAACGGATGCTGAAAAGCGATGTACATTACCGCTTTGTCGTTGATATGGCCAGCTTGAAGGGCTCATGTTCTGTGTAATCAGCAACGAAATCCTGGCAGAAAATCTTCACAAAATGGTTCTGGTGGCTCCTCGGATCGCGCGAGCCTGGAAAGCCGGGCAGTTTGTGATCGTACGACTGGCCGAGGGAGAAGAGAGAATCCCGCTTACCATCAGTGATGCGGATCCTGAAACAGGCACAATTAGCCTGTTTATCCAGGCTGTCGGCGCCTCGACGAAGCGCATTGTCGGCACGAAGGTTGGTGGATCAATCAGGGATGTTGCCGGTCCGCTCGGCAACCCGACCCGCATCCGCAACTGGGGAGACGTCACCTGTATTGGCGGAGGCGTCGGAACTGCGGTTCTTTTCCCGATCGTAAAAGCGCTTAAAGAAGCCGGAAACCGGATCACCACCATAATCGGCGGGCGTTCCGGTCGTTACATTATCTTAGCTGATGAACTTGCCCGCTTCTCTGACACATTACTGATTACTACGGAAGACGGAAGCCTGGGGAGTAAAGGTTTTGTAACCACCCCCTTAGCTGCACTGCTGGCTGATCCGCAGCGTCTCCCTCAGGCGGTTTTTGCAGTTGGTCCAGTTCCGATGATGAAAGCGATTGCCGAGTTGACCCGCCCGCAGGGAGTTGAAACCATAGTCAGCCTCAATCCGATCATGATTGACGGCACCGGCATGTGCGGCGGCTGTCGGGTAAAAATTGGCTCCGAAACAAAGTTTGCCTGTGTGGATGGCCCCGAATTCGATGCACATCTGGTTGATTTTGATGGCCTGAGCGATCGGTTGACCAGCTATCGAACTGAAGAGGCAACCAGTTGTTCATCCACAGAGTGCAAAATCGGCAGAGGTGCAGAATCATGAGCAACGCGCTATCAATCAAAGAGCGACTCGCCATAACGCGGGTGGACATGCCTGAGCTGTCTGCTGACATAAGACGCCGGAACTTTTCCGAGGTGAACTGCGGTCTGAATGAAGCTCAGGCACTCACCGAAGCGCGCCGCTGTCTAAAGTGTAAAAACAGGGCGTGTGTCGCAGGATGCCCCGTCGGTGTTTCTATCCCGGAATTTCTGGATGCTCTTGCAGCCGATGATTTGCCACGGTCAGCGAAGATTCTCAGGCACGACAACGCACTTCCGGCAATATGCGGTAGAGTCTGCCCCCAGGAGACACAGTGCGAGGCGCTTTGCGTCCGGGGTATCAAAGGCAAACCGGTAGCAATTGGCTCTCTGGAGCGTTACGTGGCAGACTGGGCAATGCATCACCCTGCGCAATTGCCTCGCGATCCGCTATCTGCCACTACCGGAAAAAAAGTTGTTATAATCGGAAGTGGCCCTGCAGGCCTTACCGCAGCGGGCGAACTTGCCAGGCGTGGTCATGCCGTTACGATCTTTGAAGCCCTGCATGATACCGGAGGAGTGCTGCGTTATGGCATCCCGGAATTCCGCCTGCCCAAAGATATTATCGACCATGAGGTGGCTCTCCTGACTGCGCTGGGGGTAACCATCGAATGCAACGTCATCATCGGTAAGACCATCACTCTTGCAGAATTACGCAGTGAGTTCGATGCCGTCTTTATCGCCAACGGCGCAGGTCTACCGGTCATGCTGAATATCCCGGGTGAGAATCTGAAGGGGGTGTATGCGGCCAACGAGTTTCTCACCCGCGTGAACCTCATGGAGGCGGGACGGCTGGAAAACAGCTCAACACCGATTATAAAAAGACGAGAAGTGGCTGTCATAGGCGGCGGCAATACCGCCATCGACTGCGTCAGAACGGCGCTACGCCTTGGCGCAGAACGAGTCATGATCGTCTATCGGCGCGGGGCAGCGGAAATGCCAGCCAGAGCGGAAGAAATCAGGCACGCCGGAGAAGAAGGGGTTGAGTTTATAATGTTGACCGCTCCAACTGCAATTCTGGGCAGTGATGACGGTTGGGTATCGGCACTACGCTGTCAGAAGATGGAACTTGGCGCAGCGGATGATTCAGGGCGTTGCCGTCCGGTGGCGATAGAGGGCTCCGATTTTGACCTTCAGGCCGGGGTCGTCATCAATGCGGTCGGCACCGGCGCCAACCCGCTATTGACAGCATCAGCCCCGGAACTCTTCCTTAACAAGCGAGGCAATATCAAGATCAATCCTGACGGAGAAACCAGCATCTCCGGGGTTTTTGCGGGTGGAGACATTGTCAGGGGGGGAGCAACCGTTATCCTTGCCATGGGGGATGGCAAACGTGCAGCAACAGCAATTGATGAATATCTTAAACTGCGACTCCCGGTTGGCATTTTATGCGCGACGACATTATTATTCTGATTTTTTGAAGTCTGGAGTAATTGTATACAAGAAGGCAGGCCAGGATAAAATAGAGGGCGACAAGTCCCCACAGTACCAGCACGTCAAAGCGGACATCCTGCAGCGAAGCACCCATCTGGTTGATGCGCAACAATCCGTCAGTGCCGGCGGTGCTTGGGAGCAGGTATGACACCCCGCGCAGCCAGAGTGGTATGGATTCCTTCGGCCAGGAAAAGCCGGCCAGGAACAGGGCAGGCAGGGAGGTAAACATCAGAGCAAGCATTGATGCCTCACGGTGGCGGAACAGTGTCGTCAGTGACAGCCCAAGAAATATTACTGCCAGGAGGAAAGGAAGCACCAGCAGTGCCAGATCCAGAGGATTAATACGCTGCGGAAAATTGTAGAGCCGGGGAAGTACCACGAAGTAATAGGCGGCGTTGAACAGATAGATGGAAAAATAGGCTGCGGATTTGCCGAGAACATGGGCGATGACTGTACCATACCCGGTTCCTGCATCCTGTGGGAGAAGGTGGCCGTAGGCCGGATGTGGGGTGGCATTCCGTTCACGATCTTCCCGGGCAGTGCCGCTCAGCATGCCGATCCCGATCAGGAGTGTCTGCTGCAGAATCATTACCAGCACCGCCGGCACCACATAGCTGGCATAGCCCCCGGACGGGTTGAAGAGTGACACGGCCACGAGCTGCAACGGATCACGGAGCTGTTTGGCCTGGGCTTCACTGAAACCTCCCGCCTGCATCCGTTTGATTTCGATTCCGGCCGAGAGTGTTCCGGTCGCCACGGCGACCCCGGTCATGACCTGCTGATACAGCAGGAAATAGCTGGCATCGCTGTAGACCGCCACGCTGCTCTGTTCTTTGCGCAGGATCCTGCGCTCGAAATCTTGGGGGATAATCAGAATACCGTGCACCTTCCGGGCAAAGAACAGCTGTTCAGCCTCCAGTTGGCTGGCCGCCTGTGCCGCCACCCTGGTGCTTTCGTGGGCATCGACCATCCGGGTAAGCTGCCGACTCAGGGATGAGTGGTCCAGGTCAACTACGGCCAGCGGTGCATCTTTCAGGACCTCGTTGGCGTAGGGGAGCGGATAGAAGATGGAGTAGAAGAAGATCGCGCCGAAAAAAATCATCAGCACACCTTTATCGCTAAAGATGCTGCGATATTCCTCCCGCCAGACCCGAATAAATTCTCTCATCGCTTGCCCCACTGCTGCTCGTCCATCATCAATCTTCCGAGACGGGGCACAGCCAGAATCGGTATGACGATGACAAAACCGCACATGGCCGCCAGGGCAGGAAGCGACACGGACACCGGTGCCCCCCGCATCCCCTGGTCCAGCAGGATAATCAGATAGTAGCTAAGCGGCAGGAGTGCGCCCCAGATTTTCCCAGACAGCGGCATGGCCATCACGGGGAAGGTGATCCCGGCAAAGGCAAAGGCCGGGGCGGCATAGATCGCCGCACTGCTCAGTGAAATGCGCAGATTGGCAGTGGCTGCCACAATCAGCAGCGCCACCGCCTGGTACGATAACACCAGCAGAACCGTGGCCAGCGCGATCAGGGTGACGCTCCCGCGCAGCGGCAGTTTCAGCCAGAGGAAGAGATAGCTGTTCATCAACAGCCCCACACAGAGAAAACCGGCCGTATAGGGGGCCAGCTTGCCTGCCACCGCTGCCCAGGGTGAGCCGCCTGCCGTGTCGAGCCAATCCCGGGCGCTGCCTTCCTTCATCTCAACACCGACCGCATAGACCGTGACAACAATGATGAAGATCTGGAGCATAGTCGGCATCAGGGCGCCCGCCAGGAAGTAGAGATAATTCAGATAGGGGTTGAACAGCGCCCGGCCTTCCACAATGATCGGTTCTGCATGGGCTGCTGCAGCCGCACTCGTTTCTCCCCGC
>CAYQMO010000168.1:0-8461 GCA_964418315.1 uncultured Geobacter sp.
AACATATATACTAAACCTCTCCCGGTGTCCAGCATTATTTGTGGAACATGGATAGGCGCTTCAGGGGGGGATTGCGCCCACGACCTGATACGCTCCGCACTGATGTCAGTCGCTGATACGGCTATCATACCGTTTCAGGACCTTTTGAAACTTGGCAGCGAAGCGCGTATGAATATTCCGGGCACACCCTTCGGAAACTGGGAGTGGCGCTTTTCATGGGAGCAGATACCCCATGATCTGGCAGCATCGGTTCGGAAGCTGGCAGAGCGCTACGGCAGGGTTCAGCACGATGAATAAACAGACGATTCATACAGATTCCACCCTTGAGGACAACCCCCTCTGGTACAAGGATGCCATTATCTACCAGGTACACATCAAGGCGTTTGCCGACTCCAACGCCGACGGCATTGGCGATTTCCTGGGTTTGATCGGCAAACTGGACTACCTGCAACAGCTTGGAATCACAGCAGTCTGGCTGCTACCCTTTTATCCTTCTCCACAGCGGGACGACGGCTATGACATAGCCGACTACTACAACGTCAGCCCCGCCTACAATACACTGCACGAGTTCAAACAACTGCTTCATGCCGCCCATGGTCGCGGCATCCGGGTGATAACGGAACTGGTTCTTAATCACACCTCGGATCAGCACCCCTGGTTCCAGCGCGCCCGGCTGGCCAAACAAGGCTCACAGCATCGTGATTTTTATGTCTGGAGCGACTCTCCTGAGAAGTACCGCGACGCACGCATTATTTTTCAGGACTTTGAAATTTCCAACTGGACCTACGACCCGCTTGCCAAGTCGTACTACTGGCATCGTTTCTACTCCCACCAGCCTGATCTAAATTACGACAATCCAAAAGTGCAGGCTGAAATGCTGCGGGTTATCGATTTCTGGATGCGCCTGGGAGTTGACGGAGTCCGCCTTGATGCAGTTCCCTACCTGTTTGAGCGGGACGGCACCAATTGTGAAAACCTCCCCGAAACCCATGCATTTCTGAAAAAACTGCGCGCCCACCTGGATAGTTCCTTTAAAAACAGGATCCTGCTTTCAGAGGCAAATCAGTGGCCGGAAGATGCCGCCGCATATTTCGGCGCTGGAGATGAAAGCAATATGGCTTTCCATTTCCCGCTTATGCCTCGCATCTTCATGGCTATCGAGATGGAAGACCGCTTTCCGATTATTGACATTATCGATCAGACGCCGGTCATTCCGGAAGGGTGCCAATGGGCCATTTTTCTACGCAATCATGATGAGTTGACTCTAGAGATGGTGACCGACGAGGAGCGCGATTACATGTATCGCGTCTATGCCACAGATCCGAGGGCACGCATCAATCTGGGTATTCGCCGCAGATTGGCTCCGCTTATGGGCAACAATCAGCGCAAGATAGAACTGATGAACATTCTGCTTTTCTCATTGCCTGGAACTCCCATCATCTACTATGGCGATGAAATCGGCATGGGTGACAACTATTTTCTGGGTGACAGAAACGGCGTACGCACCCCGATGCAGTGGAATCCGGATCGCAACGCCGGCTTCTCCAAGGCGAGTCCGCAGAGACTGTTTATGCCGGTAATTATTGAGGCAGAGTATCATTATGAAGCGGTCAATGTGGAAAATCAGGAGCTTAACCCTTCATCTTTGCTCTGGTGGATGCGGCGCACCATCGCCATGCGCAAGCGTTTCAAGGCATTTGGCTGCGGCGCCCTGGAAATGCTACAGTCGGACAATCCGAAAATATTGACCTTCATCCGCAGCCTTGAAGAGGAACTGCTTCTTGTCATCATCAATCTCTCCCGCTTCTCACAGTCAGTCAGCATTGATCTGTCCCGCTACTCCGGCATGATCCCCGAAGAGCTCTTCAGCCGCAACCGTTTCCCGATTATTCAGAAGACCAGATACCATTTTACCATGGGCTCATACGACTATTTCTGGTTTGTTCTGCAAAGCTCCGAAGCGAAGAGTGAAACACACGAGGAGATCCACACGCTTAAATTGAGGGAGGGGCAACCTTGGTGGGACGTACTGAAAGGCAAAACCGGAGAGCGTTTATGCAGCAGCGTCATACCAAATTATCTGCAGCGGGTCTTCTGGTTTTGCGGTCAGGGACGGGTCATAAGGCAGATCACTGTTACCGATAGCTGTCCGCTGCAAAGGGATGATCAGCTTTTTCTGCTGGTTTTCATCCAGGTTGCCTACACAGAACGGGATCCAGAGAGTTATCTGATGCCAATGGCCTGGCTCTCCAACGAACGGGTGAAGGGAAAAAGCAACCTCCCACCGTTAGCAACAATAAGCGCTCTTTCGCTTGGCGATATTGAAGGCGTCCTGTGCGATGCGGTCTACTTCGAGGAATTCCGCACACTGCTTTTTGAGCTGATGAGCAACCACGTGAAAGTGAACGGTGCAAATGGTTCTGAACTGATCGGCATGAGAGGTGACGGCCTGACCAGAACCTGGCCCCCCAAGTCAGAACTTTTTCCCAGCAGGGTTGCGGCTGTTGAGCAGAACAATACCAGTATTATCTACGGTGAGCAGTTGCTCTTCAAGATGTACCGGAAACAGCAGGACGGAATCAATCCTGAACCTGAAATCCTCCGGTTTCTGGCGGGAGTGGAGAACTTCAGCAATGTGCCAGTCTATTCGGGAGAAATCGTCTACCATTCCGCTGGCAAAGTATATGATGTGGGCGTTCTGCAGTCGTTCATTTCTTCTCACGGCGATGCCTGGGGAAATACTCTGACAATTCTGACCCAGTTTGTAGAACATTTACTGTCACACAAACAGGATATGCCAAAGCACCTGACCACGATTCCTGCACTCATGGACGTCGTTGAAAACGGTATTCCGGCTGAGTTCGGAGAGCTCATACACGGACTGCATCTGGAAATGGCGCGGCTGCTTGGCCAGCGCACAGCAGAGCTGCACCGGGCACTGGCGAGCAACGGAGAGGACAGTACCTGGAGTATGGAAGCGTTTTCCACGCTTTACCAACGGTCGATATTTCAGTCAATGCGCGGTCTGGTTCAAAGAAACTTCCTAACACTGACGGAACAGCTCCCCTCTCTTCCTGATGATGAAAAACAGCGAGCCACGCAGATACTGGCAGCCGAAAAAGAAATTATTGCCTTTCTTCATAAAATTACCGGCACCCGCCTGTCAGCCAATAAATGCAGAATACATGGCGATTTTCATCTCTGTCAGGCGCTCTTTACCGGCAAGGACTTTGTCTTCATCGATTTTGAGGGGGAACCGATCCATTCGCTGAGCGGACGGCGCCTGAAGCGCTCTCCACTCCTTGATGTTGCCGGCATGATCCGCTCCTTCCATTATGCCGCCATGACCGCTCTGGCCCATCACGGAGCCACCAATCCGGAGGATGTACAGATGCTAGAACCGTGGCTGGAGGCATGGTCTGTCTATGTCAGTGGTTCATATCTACACACCTATATTGCCGCAATGAAGGGATCAAAGCTAATTCCGGAGGATAGAGACGAGCTGGCCCTCATGGTTCGCTGCTTCCTGATGCAGAAAGTGATAAGCGAACTTGGGCATGAATTGAGCCAGCAAAATTCTGTGGATATCAGTTTGCGGGGAATAGAGATGCTACTTAGGGAGTGCCGCAGCGGCTGAGTTTTTCTTCAGAATCGTTTGCAGAGAGTGTGAATAACGTCAAAGGCAAATCCCCCTTGCCGCCCTTTAAAAAGTGGGGTATAGGCAAGACAAAATCAAGGTACCCTTGCCTGCCTTTGAAAAGTGGGGTAACTGCAAAACAAACAAATCCCTCCCAACCTCCCTTTGCAAAGGGAGGAGCTTTTAAAAGTCCCCCTTCAGAAAGGGGGATTTAGGGGGATTTTTTTGAGGGAATTGACCATGCTTGAATACAGCCGCACCTTGAAACCGTCATCACGCGCACTTCGCACGAACATGACTGATGCTGAACTGTTGTTATGGTCTCGATTGCGTGGCAAACAATTACGCGGAGTCCAGTTCTACCGCCAGAAACCGCTTGGTCCTTTCATTGTCGATTTCTACAGCCACGTAGCAGCACTGGTTATTGAAGTTGATGGCAGCCAGCATTACGAGGATGAACACGCCAGGAAAGATGCTGCGCGGGATGAATACCTTACTAAACTTGGCTTGCGGGTTATGCGTTTCGATAATCGGCAGGTGCTGTTAGAGACGGATGCGGTAGTAGAGGAGATTTATAAGATGATTGTGGAGAGGAAATCCCCCCTTGCCCCCCTTTGAAAAGTGGGGTAAAGGCAAAACAATAGCAAATCCTTCCCAGCCTCCCTTTACAAAGGGATGAGCTTGAAAAAGTCCCCCTTCGGAGTTCCTGAGACAACATACTTAACTCAAGTCAGTAGGCCGGATCAAGAGTAGCAGATCCGGCAACTCTGTCTGCGCCATGCCGGTTCCAATTCGCTTGAACCGGCCTACCAAATTCGTTTTTATCATATCCACCCTCACCGCTCCAACATCTCCCGATCCCGCTCCATTATCTTGACAAAATAACCAAAATGGTTAATTGTAATACTTATGGAAAAGCGAACTCCCCATTACCGGCTTGATGCAATACAGGAAATTGTAGCCCGCAACGGCATTGCATCATTTACCCGCACTGCGCGGCTGAACGGCTATGAAATGGGGTTGACCGACGCCGATATGCTGGCAGTGGTCTGTTCTATCCGTCGTGAAAACTTTTATAAATCCATGACCAGTTTTGCCGATCACACCTTGTGGCAGGATGTCTACCATGCACCCACACCATTCGGCAGAACCGCTTACATCAAGGTTTCGCGCCCTGATGACGGCAGACCGGTTATCCAGTTTAAGGAGAAATAAAACCATGAACAATTCCAATCAGTGTACAAGTTGCGGCAGCTTCAGCATGGTTCGTAACGAAAACCATACTGAGGTGATCACCCATAACAATGAATCAGTCACCCTGACCGGCTTGTCGGGTTGGTTTTGCTCTTCCTGCGGCGACGGCTGGTTTGACGACGACAGCAGCGTGCGGGTCAGTGAAGCCGGCGACCGCCTGGTATTGAATGCCCGTGAGCAGCGATGCCTGGAGGTGCGCCGTATCCGCAAAAAACTGGGGTTGACCCAGAAAGAGGCGGCTGCCATCTTTGGTGGCGGTCCCAATGCTTTTTCTCTGTATGAACGGGGCAAAATCGAGCCGCACACGTCTACCCTCAAACTGCTTCATTTGCTGGATCGTAACCCGAATCTGGTAGATGAAATGAGACCCCATCGCCACGCCGCCTGAAATCCCTGTTTTGAAAGTTTGTAGGCCGGATCAAGAGTAGCAGATCCGGCAACACTGTCGGCACCATGCCGGTTCCACTTCGTTTGAACCGGCCTACCAAATTCATTTTAATCACATCCACCCTCACCGCTACAACATCTCCCGATCCCGCTCCAGAACATGGCGACAATGGCAGAGTCTTTCATTAATAAACCAATCGTGAGGAAACTCGTTTGTGCAGTCAGTCATATACTTCCTACCAAAAACACCAAGTCAAGCATCTCCTTTGGGGTCAGTTCGAGCCTGAAGTCTGGTTGGAAGTTTTCCCCCATCGGCTCAGTCAGGAAGTAGACGTAATGAGTTTGCATCAAGTCACAAACGCATATACGTGTATTACGGATTGCCATCAAGTTGCAAACTCCTTTTCCTGCGTCTCCGGCATAAAGAAGAAAAGTGTACCTAGCGCAACGGATGCTACTATAGCAAGGAAAATAAAGCCTGCGGTAGAACCATGCTGATGCACGATGGATCCTGCAATGACCTGACTGAGTGAAATACCGATACCGATGGCAGTACTGAAAGCCCCGAGAGTAATATTAAACCGCCCGGTACCCTCGGTGAGGTCGGCGATCACAAGGACGGAGATAACGCCGAACATCCCGGAAGCCACACCATCCAGGACCTGGAGCGCTATCAGCAGATCCGGGTTATTGGTCAACGTATAGAAGATACCACGAATCAGAAGAGCACCAAATGCCATAAGCAGCAACGGTTTTCTGCCCCATATCCCCGCTTTTTGTCCTGTCCAGGAAGCAAGCAGTGCAATGACAAGTTGCGTCGTCACCACGCATGCCGACATGAATATCATCGGATTTAGCCCCCCTCTTTTTGCTACCAGTTGACCCAATAGCGGTAGCATCGCTGCGTTGGCAAATTGAAACAGAACCGAGCAGACCAGAAAAACCATCAACCGCCGATCCTTCAGCATTGCAAAGACTCCATTATGTTCACCGGTTTCATCACTATGCTCTGTTTTCAGTGCCCGCTTGTAATAGATATCATCCGGTCCAACTATAAGCTGACAAAGAACCGTCGGAATTGCGCAGGCTGCCACGAATAAAAAGATGCTGCGATTGGAAATATAGTAACCGAGCAGCCCCATCGAAATGGCGGCCACTACGTTACCGGCTGAATAAAAGGCCAGATTACGTCCCTGGCGGAGGTCGAACAGTTTAGGCCCCACTATCTCAAGGGAGACTGCACAGATAGCCGGACCAAGAATACTCAAGGTGCCTCCGACCAATATTTGTGCAGAAATGACCGACCAGAAGGTAGGCAAGTACGCAACCAGCAACGCCCCTACCGCCAATACAATTACTCCGAGGGAAAATAATTCCCGTTTGGAGCTGAGACGATCAATCAGTGCGCCCATTGGTGTCTGGCACATGATTCCGGCGATTCCGCCAACGGTAAGAGCTATTCCTACGTTCTGGACGTTCCAGCCATATCCCGCCAGATAGACGGCGAGGAATGGGGTAAATCCTGTCGGAACATCTGTGAGGAAAAAATTCAGCCAGTCCAACCCACGAAGTGTTCGGCGCGAAGGTGGCACTATAGTCGACATTAAATGTGAACCTTTTCGGCGTCACTTGAGCGCAGATCTATAATTTCCAGATATGGATTCGTTAGACGCCAGCCTTGAGTGCCATGTAAGTTTTTGGCATTTCAGCATAAGCAGAGGAGCCGATTAAAACGGTAGTAAGTGACAGTAGTAATCGATTTGTTCTTTTCATAAACTCTCCTGTGTAGCGATTTTAATTCACCTGAAAGTACTGCATAAAATCAGTTATCGACAGGAGAGAGCAACAAACATACCTGAGCGGTGCTGCGGAGAATATTGCTGTAACACGCTGATTTCATATAAGAATAGCTTTAATGATTTTCTGGGGGCATAAAAAACGGACACCTGAAACTGCTCAGTTTAACGTATCTGCCAGATTTGACAGATTTCGTTGTGGTTAAAATAAAGTTTGTGTATGTTGTGGGATAATTATTTCAGCAGGTTCGGCTGACTCAAAAATAATTTTGGGGTGACGGAAATGGCTCTGAATAAAACGGTAAAACTGGAATCACTACTGAAGATTCTCCGGTTGCTTGACAAGAGGGTTGTCATGGTGCCTGCGCAACTGGCCGAATTACTGGGGGTGACCGAGCGAACGGTGTATCGCTATATTACCGCGCTGCAGCGAGCAGGGTATCCGATTTTCTTTGACAAGCAGAAAAACTCCTACCGCTTTATGGATGGTTATAAACTTTCAGAACAGAGTGGTGGCAATAACGAGCTGTACCAGGCGCTTTCTTTGAAAAGTCGGATGACTGACGCTCTTGCAGTAGGTCTTGTCTCGTACGATCATCTTGGACAATGTGTTGTGGCGAATGAGGCCGCAGCATTAATCATTGGTGTGGAGAGGGAGGTGCTGCTTAAGGATAACTATCACAGTCTGAACTCATGGAGAACCAGTGGGCTTGCCCTGGCAGCAGACAGCGTCATGGATTCCGGCATAGAGTCTCACGGGGAATACCAGCTTACGACGAGCTTTGGCAAAGAAGTGTGGATATATTGCAGTCTGTCACGCTTCATGCAGAAGGAAAAACCATTTCTGATGCTGGTTTTTCAGGATATTTCGCTTCTCAAAAGCACTGAAATCAGATTGCGCAATGCCGAAAAGCTTATGCAGCAGTTTTTGGAGAACACCCCCGCTTATATCTTCGTCAAAGATGAACAATCCCGTCCGGTAATGCTGAGCCAGAATTACGAGAAGCTTTTTAATACGCCGCTGGAAAATATTCTCGGAAAAAGGATGAATGAGCTGCTGCCGGAAGAGATTGCCCGGCGCGTTGTTCAGGAAGATCAGAAGGTTCTTGATTCAGAGGAAGTATTTCAGGAGGATGAGGAGATAAACGGGAGGTTTTACTCTACCACCAAGTTTGTAATCCATCACGAATCAGGTAAATCGTTAGGTGGTTTCATGATTGATGTAACCGAGCGTAAATTGGCTGAAAAGAGGGCATCTGCCCTTGCAGAGCAGTTACAGGCTCTGGCGCATGCCGCGACCTGATTAGTTCTAATTCGCCGCTAATTCCATTTTGCTTTCAAGATGACATTTATAGACCCTAAAGGTTTTAAAAACCTTTAGGGTCTG
>CAYQMO010000169.1:0-8429 GCA_964418315.1 uncultured Geobacter sp.
GGTAGATTCCGGATTTTCAGCAAATTGCCAAAACCAACCCCATCCCCATCCTAACCTTCCCCTTGAAGGGGAGGGGACTTTAAGCTTGGCTGATGTTGAAAAGATTACCACCGGTCTTCTCTGCAATACACTCATTCAACGCTACAGCATTCTCTCCGCCGCTAATTTTGCTTTGTTGGGCGGTTTTCCAGCCCACCTGCCCAAGGTTAGTGCTGCAACGAGAGCCGAAGTGAATTTGATCAATCTGGAAGTTTCTGACGAAGAGCTGATGAGAATCAGCAAGGACGGGGTTCTGGCGCTGACGCTCGATGAGATGAAGATCATTCAGGCGCAGTACCGCGATGCAGGAGTTCTTGCGGAGCGTCAAAAGTTTGGTCTTGGCGCGCAACCGACCGATGTAGAACTGGAATGTCTGGCGCAGACCTGGTCGGAGCACTGCAAACATAAAATATTTGCCGGCACCGTACAGTATGAGGATGAGAATGGGAACATGCAGGAGATTAAATCCCTGTTTAAGTCGTTCATACAGCGCACCACTAAAGAAGTGCGCGAACGGATGGGAGATAAGGATTTCTGTCTTTCCGTGTTCAAGGACAACGCTGGCGTGATCAAGTTTAACGACACTCACTCGCTGGTATTCAAGGTTGAAACCCATAATTCACCATCAGCCCTTGACCCGTACGGTGGGGCGCTGACCGGCATCGTCGGGGTTAATCGCGATCCGTTCGGAACCGGCATCGGCTCAAAGCTGATCTTCAACACCGATGTCTTCTGTTTTGCCGATCCGTTCTATGACAAGCCGCTCCCGAGCCGCCTGCTGCATCCACGTCGAATCTATGAAGGTGTCGTCGAAGGGGTTGAGCATGGCGGCAACAAAAGCGGCATCCCGACGGTGAATGGATCCCTCGTTTTCGACGACCGTTTTGCCGGAAAACCGCTGGTTTTCTGCGGCACAGCCGGTCTGATGCCGACAACCGTCAATGGTCTGCCGGCTCACGAAAAGTCGATCAAGCCGGGCGATCTGATCGTCATGACAGGGGGACGTATCGGCAAGGATGGTATCCATGGCGCCACGTTCTCCTCTGAAGAGCTCAACGAAAACTCACCGGTAACGGCGGTACAAATTGGTGACCCGATCACTCAGAAGCGGATGTTTGACTTTCTCATCCGGGCGCGTGACAAAGGACTCTACCGGTTCATCACCGATAACGGTGCCGGTGGCCTCTCCTCCTCGATCGGTGAGATGGCGGGCGAGTGTGGCGGCTGCCGTATGGATCTTGCCAAGGCACCGCTCAAATATCCGGGGCTCAATCCGTGGGAGATACTGATTTCGGAAGCTCAGGAACGGATGTCTCTGGCCGTGCCGCCTGAACTGATTGATCAATTTTTGGCGATGGCCGCCCGTTTTGGTGTCGAGGCAACAGTGCTGGGGGAATTTACTGACAGCGGCGTGTTTCATATACTTTACGGCGAACGGACGGTCGCCTGGCTGCCAATGGCGTTTATGCATGAGGGGCTCCCCCCGATGCAGCTTCCCGCCAAATGGACTCCTCCACAGCATCCGGAACCGCTTCTCAAAGAAAAGAGCGACTACACCAATGACCTGAAGCGGTTGCTGTCTGCGCTCAATATCTGCTCCAAGGAATCGGTGGTGCGTCGCTACGATCATGAAGTGCAGGGTGGTTCGGTTGTAAAACCGTTCACCGGTGTGGCCAACGACGGACCCTCCGATGCGGCGGTGGTCAGGCCGCTTCTCGATTCGTATGAAGGGGTGGTAACGGCACACGGCATCTGCCCTCGCTACTCGGACATTGATACCTACCATATGACCGCCAATGCCGTTGATGAAGCGCTGCGCAACTATGTTGCTGTCGGCGGTTCGCTCGATCTTGTTGCCGGTCTCGATAACTTCTGCTGGTGCGACCCGGTTCTGTCCGATAAAACTCCGGATGGCCCCTACAAGATGGCTCAGTTAGTGCGCTCAAATCAGGCGTTGTATGACGTCTGCATGGCATACAACCTGCCGCTGATTTCCGGCAAGGATTCCATGAAGAACGACTTCTATGACGGCACCACCAAGATATCGATCCCACCGACGCTGCTGTTCTCCGTTATCGGCAAGATTGATGATGCCAGAATTGCAGTGACGATGGATGTCAAACGACCGGGCGATATTGTTTATCTCATCGGCAAAACGGCGGACGAGCTGGGTGGTTCCGAATATCTGGCGCTCTTCGGAGCGGTTGGCAACAAAGTGCCGCACGTTGATGTCGCCGAGGCGTATAAGCGCTACCTGTCGTATCACCAGGCAGTCACTCAGCGGACGGTGGCCTCCTGCCACGATCTTTCCGACGGCGGGCTGGCGGTAGCGGCTGCTGAAAGTTCCTTTGCCGGTGGTTTCGGCATAACTCTGGATCTTACCCGTGTGCTCTGGAAGGGTGATCCGGCGGGCAAAAGCGATTGCACGCTGCTCTTCTCTGAATCCGCTTCCCGCCATCTGGTCACGGTGCATCCGGAAAATCGGGACGCATTTGAGGCGGTCATGAGCGGGAACTTTTTCGCTTCTGTTGGGGTTGTTACTGAAGAGGCAATGCTTTCGATTATTGGATTAAATGGAACTGTAGTTGTCAAAGCGGATTTGGCGGAGTTGAAAGACGCGTGGCAGCAGAAGTTGCGGGAGCTGTGATGTAAATGGATTTAGCCATTATCCGTTTTTATCCCTATTATTCCTTTTAAATTAAAGGGTTTGCTTTTAACTTCAAAGGTTTTTTAACTGGGATAAAGAAAGATAAAGGCGGATGAAACCTTTAGGCTCAACGACAATTATCAGTTGATACATGGAATAATAGTACATTTGGTAATACCTGAAAGCGTTTCGTATGATTAAATTACGGCAATAGCGGCATAACTTATGTTTGTTGATGATTCCCGCATTTTGGAAACTGTTTTGAGAGAGAGGTTGGGACGTGGCGACTCTTGATCTGCGCCCGGAATGGTTGGCAATTGTCCACCATATTCTTGCCACGTATCTGCCGGAAGCTGAAGTTCTCGCCTACGGTATACTTTACGAGGTCTAATTTTGAGCTTTTAGTAGGCCGGTTCAAGCGAAGCGGAACCGGCGTTTTCTGCCATCGCCAGCATTGCTGCCGGATGCGCTACGCTTCATCCGGCCTACAACTGCAAATACTCAATTTCATGCCGTGCAAAGTATAGTCTGAGTAACGGGGACCGCTCACGGCGGAAGTGATCTTGATCTCGTTGTACGAAATCCTCACAACCATATAGTACCGGTGCACAATTTGGACGAAGTCCGGGATGCTTTTTCGGAAAGTAATCTGCCAATTTTGGTTGATATTCTCGACTGGGCGGGGATTCCGGACAGTTTTAGGGAAGAGATTGAGCGGGCCGGAGTTGTTGCTTTTTCTGGTGGGGTGGGAAGGCAGGCGTGAAAACAATATACCACTATGAATTTTAACGTATTGAGGAGTTCAAGAGTAAAATTGGGATTGCAGGTGGTTGAGACCTGACCCTTTTAGCTACTTTAGAATATCAATTTCTTCGCAGCTAAGACCCGTTGCCTGTATTATTACTTCTAAAGCAACACCGGCTTTCTTGAAATTTGATGCAATTTTCCGCTTTTCATCCTCTGCCTTCTGTTTTGCTTCACTTGCCTCCAGCTTTGCCTCGCATGCCTCATGTCTTGCTAATCTTGCGTTTTCACGATGTCTCATTACCTCACGCTGCATATCTTCATAATCAAGTAGAATTATATCTTCGTCTTTCATCTGCTTGCGTATTTCTGGTTCCAGTATGACTGCACGTAGTCTGCGGATAAGGTCTCCATATTTCGCAGGATAATCAGTTTCATTTATGTTCAGTATATGATGGGTTTCGTCTATCCTTTCGCTCTGGTCGAATATGCTTAATAGCTTTTCAAGATCATTACGTCGTTTTTTGGCCAACTGCGGTATCTGAATTATAAAGCTGTCATGCGTCAGGCTCTCGATAAAGCTCTCTTTTATATCAATCTGCTCCCCGGTGACAAGATCGCGGTAAATACGGTTGACGCCAATTATTGATGCGTCAGTATGGTCAAGTCTGTGGCCCAGAAAGTAAATGCTGATTATCGGTATGCCTACTCTTCTTTCGTAATCCCGGATGGTAGCCAACTGGGTGTTGTCATGGTTACTGTACTGGCCTGCAAGGTAATTGCTGAAACGCATGATGTCCGTTGCAAATTTGGCTTTTTGAAGTTCGATTAAAACCTGCTTAGAGCCTTCCGGCGTTTTAATTCGGGCGTTGAAATCAAGACGGTAAACCGTCAAAGTGCCGGTGCAACCTTCAATACGGTTCTTCTCTATATCAGAACTATATTCCTGAGGGCGGAATTCAATCTCTTCAATCTCTTCATTAATGATAGTGGAGATAAGCAGCTTAGCTACTTTTGCATCTTCCATAAGATATTTGAAAACAACATCATAGATTGGATTGGCTATCTGCATACAATATTCCTCTCGTTCCTCCTACGCTTCGGCGCGGGAACGATGAAATTTCCGCTAAAACTTGAATAATAACTGAAAACCGTTGTAAAAACGCTTGGTATGCTGAAAAGCTAATGCCTCTCCATCAAATGCAACTCCGGATTTAACCCATTTAAGATCTACAGGCAGCCAATAGATAACTGAATAATCAATAATATACTTTGGATCACCATGAACGCTTATGGAATTTGAACCTTTCATTTGATAACCATCTTTAATATAAAGATGATTACTGATTTTGGGATTCGTGATTTTTGAGATACCGGTTCTTGACTCTATCGTACCAGAATCAAACTCTTTTTGCGCAGAAACCCCTGCGTAAACCCCTCCCCCTTCAAAAGATGTTACACTGTTATCTACGGACAGCCCTCTGTAACCCAGCTTTAAATCAACCTTCACTCCATCTTTCCAGACAGGATAGAAAAAGTTGGCGCCATAATCATAGCGCTTTTCATTACTGGGTGCGGATGTTAAATTCCAGATATTACCATCCCTTATGTGTGATAGTAATAAGTATTTAATTTTGTAGGCGGCATAACTGCCATTTGCTTCAAGGCCAAGCTCTTTATAGATATTTCCTGAAGCAGACAAACCAGCTTTCCATTCAAATCTGGTCGGATTTCCAGAGGCAATAACAGCGCCTGTGGATATGGAAGGAGTCAACTCTACGTATTTAAAAGCGTATGAGGAAGTAGCCGCAAAAATTGACGTAACTGCCGTAAAAAACAGAGCCCGCCTTATGTGTTGATACATCTGATCCTCCTGTCTATATCAGTTAATATTTAATCCATCTCTCATTCTGTAAAATTTAAGTTCCATTGAAGGTGGGGCAATATATCGGTTTTCAGGTGGTTTTGGTGGCAATATTCCTCTTTTTTTCATCTGTTCAAGTGATTTAAGATTGTTCTTTGCCTGTGGGAGACCCTGCTTTGCTGCTTTTTTATACCAGTAAACAGCTTTATCGATTTCACCCCGTTCATAATAAAGCAATCCAAGATTGTTTTGTGACCTTGCAAACCCTTGATTCGCTGAAAGTTTATACCAGTCGAATGCCACTCCTTTGTTTTGCACCCTTCCTTCTCCCAGATGATGCATCCTCGCAACATAATACTGCGATGCTTTATCCCCGTTTTGCGCAAGTTTTATAAAGACTTTATACGACTCGGCGTATTCGGCTCTGTCATGCATTGCTTTCGCTGCTGCGAAATCGGCTAATATAACGCCCGGACTTAACAGCAGCAGCAAGCTTACAACAACGAATATAATTATAGAGCCTGGCGAACTGACCATGATTGCATTTTGCTGTATATATCTGAGTATTTGGCTGAATAATAAGAATCAAGGAGTGCACCCCAGGATGTAGCATCAAGAAAAGATACCGCAGATAATCTTGACGCAGACAAATTTATATAATCCTTATCGTACAGAGACATTTTCAAGAACATTGAGCTTTCATAAATCTTGGGTAAGTTAAAGAACGCTATTGACAAGCCATTGGCGGCGGGGCGCTCCTTGCCGCTGTAATTGGCGATTACGGCGTTCTTGATTGCTGAGGCGACAGCGGAAGATGGCCCTTCAAGTTTTTTCGCAAAATCAGCCAGATCAATGTAGGTATTGGCATCGATGTATGGGTCAAACTCCTGTACCTCAGTTCTCGCTTTTTCAATAGCCGCAACAACGGTAAGATCAGTCATCTTCGGCTTGATACTCTTTACCATACTATCTGCTGCTGATGCAACAGCCTGAATTTCTGATAGTTTGATAGCAGACATTGTCTGATTAGGTAATGACAATGATTCCGCCAAAGCCTTATAGCTCTCTACAGAAAGTATCGCCAGGTTTTCAGGTGTAATATCTGGATTTAAAGATAACTTTGAAAGTATATCCTTATAATTCCAGCCATTTACTGATACCAGTTCTTGCGATGCCACAAGATATCGGGCTATATTTCTAAACTCATAAGCGGCTTCTACTGTGGCCATTATACAGGCGTCTACTCCAAGCAGGTCGATCATCACCCCAGAATCAGCTATCGCCTTTGCAACCAGACTGTTTGCGAGAGAAGAGGAGTTTTTGCCATTGTTATCCCAGTCAACCAGAATAGATGCCGTACTTTTTGGACTGCTGCTCTTCCAGCCGTTGCCATGATTCCACAGTATAAGTGCGTATTTTTCGGCAGGATAGCTCTTTACCGTTGAAGATATAAACTGACGCAGGGTTTCAGGGTTTGCCATATCAGGTTCATTCAGTTCTGCAATTTTTGTTAATACACCTTTGTCAACTTTGTAGCGATAGGCAGGTTTCTGATAACCGTCATACTGGACAATTATGTTTATTTTCTGATTTGACCCGACCGACATCATTTCAGCCAGATCCGACGAAGAGTATGGATCAAGATCATTATCAGCATCCATGTAGACCATGAACGTCCATGCGGCACCCGTTGATTGAGACGGAGTGTTTTGAGTGCCGGATGACGAGCCGCCACAAGCGGAAATTAATACAGAACAGAGTAAAACAAATAATATTTTAAGAAGTTTACAGTTGGAATTCACCTGTTTTTTAAAGTTTTGCAGCATACACATCATTTAGTTTCCCCCTTTATGGAATTGAAAAATGCCGATTAGAATCGTCGTAGGGGCGAACGGCGTTCGCCCTGACTGGAGCGGCAACAAAGGTTGGTCGTTACAGATGATCACGGCAGGGCGAACAGCCGTTCGCCCCTACGGAAAAAACGGTAAATCTATAAATACTAGTCCCTTGGAGTAAATATTGTGGTCAACCCCAGAAGAGCAGATCTCGTTCCCACGCGCTGCGTGGGAATGCAGTAGCGGCGCGTTGCGCCACGAGTTAAAAGGCTGTCAAGCTCCATTTTATAGGCATCTATAATATAAGGTCTCATTAAAAGTATGGTACAACTGTTAGACTCTCCAGTAAAGCAGAGAGACAAGATTTAGCGACTTAACTCCCGGTATACTGGGCGCAGCGCGTGGGAACGGGAGTGAAATCCATATCCCCTTGCGGGAGGGGGGTAGGGGGTGGGGGAAGCTGGGAGGAAATACCTATTGAAGCGCCGAATGTAATGCCAATAACTGACTTCTCCCACCCCTCAATCCCCTCAGTAGGGGAGGCTATAACCAATCGCGCTGAGTAGTTACGGGCTTTTCTGGCTAATACTGCTTTTCCCACTTTGAATAAGTTCATCGATCAGGTGATATCCTTTATCTGCATCTAAATCCTGTGTGAGGAACCAGCGATCATTATATTTTATTAATGGGATGCAGTGTAGCTTGTAAAACCTTTTTGATGGCTCTGCAGATTCCTGATAAGCAATAAAGGTATATGCTTTACCATTTAAGGTGTACTCAATCCGATGTGTAAGCTCAAAGCTGATTCCTACAACAGCTTTCCACTTATCTTTCAGGATTTCAGGTGTAATATTCTGTGATTTGTTCCTTGCATCCATTTTTGCAAGTGATGTCTTGTCCCAACTGTGACGATACCAATCATAGTCCTGCGCCTTCATTGCCGAAAGATGGCTGACCACGGCATCTTCAGGGCTATTATATGCTGCCAGGCTACGATTGATTTCCCTTGCAATCACAGGTTTGTCATATTGTGTAACCGCATACTTGTAAACATTACCGGATACTGAAGCTGTTCTCTCATCTATTTTTCCTTTTAGAGAAGATGGTTCAAGAATAGTTTCCTTTTTTTGGCTACAAGCGAAGCAGAACAAAAATATTACCAATAAAGTAGTAATCCTTCCAAGAGATTTCATATTCTGATAAGCCTTTCATGCTGAAGTAAAAAATGTACTGATTCAGCTATATTAATCGGGTAGGAGGCGGAATTACTTCCGCCGTCCTCCCACACCACCGTGCGTAC
>CAYQMO010000170.1:0-8358 GCA_964418315.1 uncultured Geobacter sp.
CTACCCCTTAACATCTAGTGGTGTCACCATTTCATTGACATCTGGGCGATAGCGAATGATCTGCTGCTTTATTTTGTTCGTACAACTGACGCTTGCGGGGGAATGCGGTTGCAGTTAAAAAATGTTGTACGAATATTTTTATCGTGTTACTTAGTGTGCGCATTTAGTATTTTCTTCAAACGGCATTGAGTTAATTTTTTCTACAGACCCGCTGCTATCAGCATTTCTCCCACCACATGGAGTACCAGATCATGCATATGGCAGACGCATTAATTTCACCGGTTGTCGGTTTAACGATGTGGGGCGCATCAGCCGCGACGATCGCCTATTGCTCAAAAAAAATGCAAGCAGAAGCGAACAGTGGGATAGTACCGCTCATGGGTGTACTGGGTGCATTCATCTTTGCCGCGCAGATGATCAACTTTACCATTCCGATCACCGGTTCCAGTGGCCATCTTGGTGGCGGGATGATTTTAGCTGTGCTTCTCGGTCCTTACGCTGCCTTTTTAACGATTGCCTCGGTGCTGGTGGTTCAGGCACTTTTCTTTGCCGATGGGGGCTTGCTGGCATTGGGATGCAACATATTCAACCTCGGCTTTTTTCCAGCTTTCATCGCCTACCCGCTGATCTACAAAAAGATCGTCGCCAGTTCGCCGACTCCGAAAAAAATTTCGGTCGCTTCGATAATCGCCGCTGTTATCGGCTTGCAGTTGGGCGCTTTCGGTGTCGTTGTTGAAACGGTTTCATCAGGTATATCTTCACTTCCCTTTGCAACCTTTTTCGCGATCATGCAGCCGGTTCACTTGGCAATTGGTGTTGTTGAAGGGGTGGTTACCGCATCGGTAATCTCTTTTATCTACACCGCCAGGCCGGAAATTCTGCAGAGTGCAATGACAGCTCGTCCAATTGGCGCACATCCGGTACGGAATATTGTACTCTGCTTCCTGGCTGTCGCAGTTATAACAGGTGGAATACTCTCATGGTTTGCCTCTGAACACCCTGATGGCCTGGAATGGTCAATAACTAAAATCACGGGGCAGGAAGAGTTAAAGGGTGAAGAGCGTGGGCTTCACGGGACACTGGCTGCTTTGCAGAAGAAACTGGCGTTCCTGCCGGATTACTCTTTCAGAAAAGCTGAAGACAGCAAAACAGCAGAAAAAACGGCCGAACCGATAGCAGGAGTGGGACATGAAAAGGACAAGAAAAAACCGGAAGGGAGCAAAGTTGGTACCAGCGTCTCCGGAATCGTCGGCAGCATAATAACGCTGGCGCTATGTTTCTTTATCGGCTTTGCCCTGAAAAGACGGGTGCATTCTCACACTACGTAAAACACGCCCTCTGTTTATACGCCGAACTTATAAAACAAAATTCCTGTCCCTTTTATGCTTGCCCAACGCCCCACCTTATGGTATTTAGGATGTCCAGTTTTATGGCTTTAAATTTGTAGTTAGCGGCGTTATTAGCCAAGCAGACTGTTTGCAGATGAATATGATAGCCGGGCCTCGCGCAACGGCACGCCGTGAACCCCGCCAGGTCCGGAAGGAAGCAACGGCAGCGGCTCCTGCTGTGTGCCGCGGGTAAACCCGGCTATCATATACGTCTGCAAGCTTTTTCCCACGTCTCCCGGAACCACACCTGCTCCCCCGTTCATCGAGTGGAGAACCAGACCACCTGTGAGGTTGAATCTCTTGTCCACCGGCACGCACTATGAAGTCCTGGCAAGGAAATATCGCCCCCAAAGCTTTTCCGAGTTGGTGGGTCAAGAGCATGTCAGCCGTACTCTTCAAAATGCCATAGATTCAGGTCGGGTCGCCCACGCGTTTCTCTTCACCGGCGCACGGGGTGTCGGCAAAACCAGCACCGCCAGAATCATGGCCAAGACCCTCAACTGTGAAGCAGGGGTGTCACACGAACCGTGCAATAAATGCCCTCAATGCCTCGAAATAACCAAGGGGACATCCACCGATGTATTCGAGATCGACGGCGCTTCCAATAACGGCGTAGACGATGTCCGCGACCTGCGCGACAATATCAAGTATCTCCCCTCCCACAGCCGTTACCGTATCATCATCATCGACGAAGTCCACATGCTCTCTACTAATGCCTTCAATGCGCTCCTGAAGACGCTGGAGGAACCACCGGAGCACGTCAAATTCATCTTCGCTACGACTGAACCGCACAAGCTGCCGGTGACCATCCTCTCCCGCTGCCAGAGATTTGATTTTAAGCGCGTGACCCTGACAAAAATTATCGCTCGTCTCCGTTTTATTGCCGGAGAGGAAAAAGTCACCATCAGCGACTCAGCCCTGGGACTGATCGCCCGCAAAGGCGACGGTAGCATGCGTGACTCTCTGACCGCTTTCGACCAGGTGCTGGCTTTCTGTAGTGACACCGTCAGCGATGAAGATGTTGCCACACTGCTCGGAACAATCGACCGGCGGCTGCTGGCGGAAATATCGGCGGCTGTTTTCGAAGGGGACTCACAAGGTGTACTTGCAGGAATAAAGCAGGTTGATCTGGTTGGCTATAATATGCGGCAGTTCTGTCAGGAACTGATTGAGCATTTCCGTAATCTGCTGGTGATCCGTTCCGTCAAAAAACCTGAAGAAATCCTCGACTTAACCGCAGCAGAGCTTGATGAACTCCAGAAACAGTCCCTTCACGTCACCGCACTGGATGTTCAGCGCCGCTTGACCCTGTTTATAAAGGCGGAGACAGAACTGGCGTACGCCAGCTTTCCCCGACTGATTGTAGAGATGGCGCTTCTCAAGGCTGCTCTGCTCGCTCCACTGGTGCCGATACAGGAACTTATCGAGAAGATAAAACTGCTGGAGACGGCTGCAGTTCATACGCCGTCACTGCCATGGGAGTCTGCCGGGGTCGCCTCGGCGCCGAACCAGAAAGCAGAATCACGCACCTCAACGAACGAGCAGCCTGGGCCGTTTTACGCAGAGTCAGCAGCATCGCCCGGGCCGACCGGGAGCCAGACCGACTGGGGACGCTTTGTGCTTTTTGTCAATGGCAAGGATCTCCAGCATGGAGCCGTACTTGAACACGGTAGTCCGCTCAAACAGGAGTCAGGCCTTATCGAAATCGGCTTTCCAGCAGGCAGCTACTATCTGACAGCCGCCCAGGATGTGGAATTTATCGCTGACGTCCGGAAGCTGGCCTGCACATTTACCGGAAGAGATACTGTGATCCGGGTTAAATCCATTGAATCAGGTTTCGCTGAAGCGCCTTTGTCATTGGCTGAAAAAAAAAAGAGTGATGCCGAGCAGCTCCTGGAAGAGCTGAAGCGGGAGATTGAGAATCATCCGGTGACCAAAGAGGCTGAACGGGTGTTTGGCTGCACTGTTACTGACGTACAGAGCTTTTAAGACAAATAATTGAGGAGGAAAAATGTCAAAGGGATTAGCTAATATAATGAAGCAGGCTCAGATGATTCAGCACAAGATGGCAAAATTGCAGGAAGAGGCCAGCTTGAAAACAGCCACGGCAACGTCCGGAGGTGGAGCCGTTACCATTACCGTCAACGGTAAAAATGAAATCGTTGCTCTTGAGATAAAAAAAGAGGCGGTCGACCCGAATGATGTTGAAATGCTTCAGGATCTTGTAATCACTGCGGCTAATGAGGCTCTAAAAAAAGTTCATGCCGAGATGGGTGACGAAATGTCCAAAATTACCGGCGGTATGAGCATACCGGGTCTTTTTTAACATAACTCCCGAAAAAATGTTTTATTTGTTACGGAATTTATGTTAACAAAATCGTCTTCATTGATGCGCCTGGTTGGAGAGTTGAAAAAATTGCCCGGTATCGGAGAGCGAACCGCACTCCGTCTGGCTTTTCATCTACTTAAGTCCCCCAGGAATCTGACTGCGTTATCAGATACGCTCTGTGAAGTGAGAGACCGGGTTCGACCATGCTCAACCTGTTTCGCCATTACGGAGACAGACCCCTGTTCTCTCTGTTCAGGCAACAGGGATTCAACTATTATCTGTGTCGTCGAAAACTCGCAGGATCTTATGTCTCTGGAACGAAGTAACGCATATCATGGCACTTATCATGTTCTGGAAGGAGCCATCTCACCGCTTTCGGGTATCGGGCCGGCAAATTTGAGGATAAGAGAGCTGGTGGAGCGAATCGGGGCGGGTGCGGTTCACGAGGTGGTACTTGCCACAAACTTTACTGTTGAGGGTGAAGCGACAGCGCTTTACCTGACCAAAACATTGAAACCGACCGGTGTCAAGATAAGCCGCCTGGCACACGGCATACCGCTCGGCAGTGATATTGAATTTGTAGATGCGGCCACGGTGCAGTGGGCATTACAGGGACGCAACGAGTTGTAACAGCGGCATATTTGACGTAATCAAAAAAAGAGGAGGTAGTACATGAGCAAAAAAATGGTAACAATAGACGGTAACACCGCAGCCGCACACGTGGCTCACGCCACCAACGAAGTCATCGCAATTTACCCGATCACCCCTTCATCGGTCATGGGGGAGATTTCAGATGCCAAGAGCGCCGCCGGCGAGACAAACATCTGGGGCACCATCCCGCTGGTATCTGAACTGCAGTCCGAAGGGGGAGCGGCCGGAACCGTGCATGGCGCCCTGCAGGCTGGCGCTTTGACGACAACCTTCACCGCCAGCCAGGGGCTCTTGTTGATGATTCCCAACATGTACAAGATCGCCGGCGAGTTAACCTCCACGGTCTTCCATGTTTCAGCCCGTGCCATCTCTGCCGCTGCACTCAACATCTTCGGCGACCACTCCGATGTCATGTCCTGCCGCTCAACAGGCTGGGCGATGCTCTGTTCCAACAACGTCCAGGAAGTCATGGATTTTGCCCTGATCTCCCAGGCATCAACGCTCCGTTCACGCATCCCGTTCCTGCACTTCTTCGACGGTTTCCGCACCTCGCACGAAGTCCAGAAAGTCGAGGAATTGTCCTTTGACGACATGCGCTACATGATAAGTGACGACCTCGTCAACGCCCACCGTCTGCGGGGACTCTCCCCTGACCGACCAGAGATGCGCGGCACCGCCCAGAACCCGGACGTCTACTTCCAGGGGCGTGAAACCGTTAACCAGTTTTACGCACCATGTGTCAAAACCGTCCAGGAAGAGATGGACAAATTCGGTAAATACACCGGACGCAAGTATAAACTGGTAGATTACCACGGCGCCAAAGATGCTGATCGTGTTGTTGTTATGATGGGTTCCGGGGCTGACACAGTTCAGGAAGTCGTAGATGCCTTGAATAAGAATGGCGAAAAAGTCGGCGTTGTCAAGATCCGCCTTTTCCGCCCCTTCCCCCTTGATGCCTTCATCAAGGCTCTGCCAAAAACCGTTAAAGGCATCGCCGTACTTGACCGCACCAAGGAGCCCGGATCCCTTGGCGAACCGCTCTACCTCGACGTACGCACCGCCATCGGTGAAGCGATGTCTGACGGCAAATTAAACTTCAAAGGCTACCCGGCAATAGTCGGCGGTCGTTACGGTCTCGGCTCCAAGGAGTTCACCCCGGCAATGGCCAAAGCCGTACTCGACAACCTCAAAAAAGCCAAACCGAGAAATCACTACGTTGTCGGCATTAAAGAGGATGTCACCAATTGCAGCCTCGATTACAACCCCGACTTCCGCACCGCCATGGACGGCACATATGAAGCGATGTTCTTCGGACTTGGCTCGGACGGCACCGTCGGCGCAAATAAAAACACGATTAAGATAATCGGCGAGACCACCAAAAACTTTGCCCAGGCCTATTTCGTCTATGACTCAAAAAAGGCTGGCACCGTTACCGTGTCGCACCTCCGTTTTGGTAAAAAAGCCATCAACGCCCCGTACCTGATTGATAACGCCGATTTCATCGCCTGTCACAACTTCTCCTTCCTGGAGAAGTACGATATGGTCAGCAAAGCCAAGCCGGGCGGTACCTTTCTCCTCTGTGCTCCCTTTGAGCATGCCGAAGTATGGGACAGGATGCCAAAAGAGGTTCAGCAGCAGATCATCGACAAGAAACTGAAGTTCTATGTGATCAATGCCATCAAGCTGGGCGAAGATCTTGGCCTTGGCGCCCGCATCAACGTCATAATGCAGACCGCCTTCTTCAAGATTTCCAACATCATTCCGCTTGAGCAGGCAATCAATGAAATAAAGGACGCTATCAAGAAGAGCTACGGCAAATCAGGCGACAAAGTTGTTGCAATGAACAACGCCGCAGTCGATGAAGCCCTGAAGAGTATCTATGAAGTCAATATACCGGCCAAAGCAACAAGCAAGCTCAAGATGCCTCCTGCCGTTTCCAAGAATGCTCCCAAATTTGTTAAGGAGGTTACCGGCCTGATCATCGCTGGCTTCGGTGACTCACTGCCTGTTTCGCTAATGCCGACAGACGGCACCTTCCCTACCGCCACCTCGCAGTACGAGAAGCGCAACATCGCCGTGGATATCCCTGTATGGGACGAAAAACTCTGTATCCAGTGCGCCATCTGTTCATTTGTCTGCCCGCATTCAACCATCCGTATGAAAGCATATGACGGTAAACTGCTGAAAAACGCGCCCGAGAGTTTCAAGTCTACCGAATGCAAGCTTCCTGAATTCAAGGGGATGAAATACACGTTGCAGGTAGCTCCGGAGGATTGCACCGGTTGTGGTGCCTGTGTTCACAACTGTCCGGCAAAGAGTAAGGATGACCCGAATCGGAAGGCGATAAACATGCAGTTCCAAGCGCCGTTGCGAGCTGCCGAAGCCGCCAACTTTGACTTTTTCCTGTCACTCCCCGATGTTGATCCGACCCAGGTCAAGCTGGACACCCTGCGCGGCAGCCAACTGGTACGTCCGACCTTCGAATTTTCCGGCGCCTGTGCCGGCTGCGGAGAGACCCCATACCTCAAACTCCTCTCGCAGTTGTTCGGCGACCGCACCATGATTGCCAATGCCACCGGCTGCACCTCTATCTATGGCGGCAACCTCCCGACTACTCCGTGGGCCAAACGTGCTGACGGTCGTGGACCTGTTTGGTCCAACTCGCTGTTCGAGGACAACGCCGAATTTGGTTTCGGTATGCGCCTGGCGGTGGATAAATTCACCGAATCTGCCCTGGAACTGCTTACTCAGTTGACTACCTGCAGTTGCAAATCCTGCAAGCCGATCATTCCGTTGATGAAAGAGATTCTGGCCGCCAACCAGTCTGACCAGGCCGGCATTGAGAAACAGCGGGAGCGTGTCGCAGCATTGAAGAAAGGGCTGAAAGGGTGCAAGGAACAGGCTGCCGTACAACTGCTGCCACTAGCTGATTTTCTGGTCAAAAAATCAGTCTGGTGCGTCGGCGGCGACGGTTGGGCTTATGATATCGGTTACGGTGGACTCGACCATGTCATTGCCTCAGGCAAGAACGTCAATCTGCTGGTGCTTGATACCGAGGTATACTCCAACACCGGCGGTCAGGCATCCAAAGCAACACCTACCGGAGCTGTGGCTCAATTCGCAGCAGGCGGTAAAGCGATGTCCAAGAAGGATCTCGGCATGATGGCGATGGCCTACGGCAATGTCTATGTTGCCAACGTGGCGCTCTCCAACCCGGCACAGGTTGTAAAGGCATTTATCGAGGCCGAGGCGTATGATGGTCCATCACTCATCATCGCCTACTCACACTGCATCGCCCACGGCATTGATATGACCAAAGGTGTAGATCAGAACAGGAAAGCGGTCTCCTCCGGCTACTGGCCGCTCTACCGCTATAATCCTGACCTGGTTGCTGAAGGCAAAAACCCTCTGCAGCTCGACAGCAAGCCCCCGACTACAACATTCGAGGAGTACGCTTACAGCGAAAATCGCTACAAAGTGCTGCAGAAGAACAATCCCGAGGCGGCTGCCGTGCTGATGAAGAAAGCTACCGCCTGGACCGCCAGTCGCTTCGAGTATTATCAGAAGCTTGCCGCACTGACTTACGAGAAAAAGTAGTTTACTGCCGTAAGTAGTGATAGTATCCAGCCCCGCAGAGAAATCTGTGGGGCTTTATTTTAGCTGATTCGTTATAATTCGCCGCTACTGTCATTTCGGGCACCATGTCCAGCGTAGAGGGGATTCAGGATTGCCACGAGTTACTGGATCGACCAAAAGTTCAAGATCAGTCTGAAGTGTCGTGTCGGTTTCGGTGGCATTTTTTCTGCCTGCGCCGGGACGCCTAATACGTGAGCTTGCCGGCTTGTCATCAACTTCACGCGATTCAAGCTCTTGCAACAGACCGGGTTTGCCCGCTACGCTGGGCAAACAACAAAAAGCCCTGATTTCTCAGGGCTTTTTGTACTACATTGTTTTGTATGATTGCCAGTTAGCAGCTTAGTACATTCCGCC
>CAYQMO010000171.1:0-8343 GCA_964418315.1 uncultured Geobacter sp.
TTAGTATTCCCTGTGGTTATCTCCGTCAGAGCTATTCAAAATATTCATTTATGTTGTTTATACTTATCCATATTCCGATCCCTTTTATCATCTTGTTACGTGTTAAAGCCGGGCTCGACTGGCACTTTATTCCCTTTACACTCGCCGGATCAATTGCAGGCCAGATATTTGGCGGTGCATTAAGCCGTCGGAGAAAGCTGAATGACGAAAAGAGCTAGAATGGCTTTCCCCCAGCCGTTGTCGGGGGTTATTAAGGAGAGTCTTGCCGGCTCAGGTTTAGCTGAACGTTTACGAGACGCGGAAATATGGCGTATCTGGCCGGAAGTTGTCGGGACAACTCTTGCCTACCGGGCGCAACCGCTCCGGATTATCAACGGTACGCTAACGGTTGCTGTATCAAGCGCTCCCTGGATGCAGGAACTTCGCTTCATGACCGCCATGATGAAAGAAAAACTCAACCTCCGCCTTGGTGGCGAAGTTGTTCGTGAGATCATACTCAAGGCGGGCAGGGTGGATCTACCCGCCGCAGAAGTGTTGGATGAAGTGAGAGAACTGCGCCAACTCACCCCTCAGCAGATGACCATGATTGAAGAGCAATCAGCCTCAATATCAGATCCGGAAACCCGCCAGGCCTTTATGGATTTGATGCAGGCCAGCATAGAACAGCGGAGCTGATTACGCTCTTGTCAACTGCCGATATTTGATTCGGTGCGGAATGTCCGCTGCGGAACCAAGCCGTTTTTTACGATCCTCCTCATACTCGGAATAATTTCCTTCAAACCAGACCACTTTGGAATCACCCTCAAACGCCAGGATATGTGTGGCTATACGATCCAGAAACCATCGGTCGTGGCTGATGACTACAGCACAGCCCGCAAAATTTTCAAGAGCCTCTTCCAGCGCCCGCATGGTGTTGACATCCAGGTCATTGGTCGGTTCATCCAGCAGAATCACGTTGGCACCACTTTTCAGCATTCGGGCCAGATGTACCCGATTACGCTCTCCGCCGGAAAGATTTCCGACTTTTTTCTGCTGATCGCTGCCGGAGAAGTTGAAACGGGAAACATATGCCCTGGTGTTTACCAGCAGTTTACCAAGCTGAATGGCTTCCTGTCCTTCAGAAATCTCTTCCCAGATTGTTTTATCCGGATTTAGTACATCGCGGCTCTGGTCAACATACGCCAGTTGGACGGTGTCACCAATTTTGAAAGTTCCGGAGTCCGCCTGTTCCTGTCCGGTGATCATACGGAAGAGGGTTGTCTTGCCGGCTCCGTTCGGACCGATTATACCAACAATACCGCCTCGTGGCAGGCGGAAGGTCATTCCTTCGACAAGCAGGCGGTCACCGTACCCCTTGGCAACATTCTCCGCCTCTATGACAATATCCCCCAGGCGGGGTCCGGGCGGCAGATAAATCTCAAGTTCGCGTGATTGCTTTTCATTCTCCTGAGTAACCATATCTTCATACGCCGTGATACGCGCCTGTGACTTGGCGTGTCGCCCTTTTGGTGACATTCTGATCCATTCAAGCTCGCGCTTCAGCGTTTTCTGGCGGTCACTCTCCTGTTTTTCTTCGTTAGCAAGGCGGTTCTGTTTCTGTTCCAGCCAGGAGGAATAGTTTCCTTTCCATGGGATGCCTTCTCCTCGGTCGAGTTCCAGAATCCAGCCGGCTACGTTATCCAGAAAATAGCGGTCATGGGTGACGGCGATAACCGTGCCGGGATAACTGTGCAGGTGATGCTCCAGCCAGGCGACAGTTTCGGCATCCAAATGATTGGTCGGCTCATCAAGCAGAAGAATATCCGGTTTTTTAAGCAGGAGGCGACAGAGCGCCACCCGTCGTTTTTCGCCACCGGACAGAACTTTTGTCAGCATATCTCCATCAGGGCAGCGGAGCGCGTCCATCGCCATTTCCAGGCGGGAGTCCAAATCCCATGCATCCAGGTGATCCAGCTTCTCCTGGAGTGCCGCCTGCCGATCACACAACTTTTCAAAATCGGCATCCGGTTCGGAAAACTTGTCAGTAATGGCATTAAATTCTGCGAGCAGATCAACGGTTTCCTGCACCCCCTCCTCGACAATCTGGCGAACGGTTTTAGTCTCGTCAAGTCGTGGTTCCTGCTCCAGATAACCGACGGTATACCCTTGTGACAGAACAGCCTGACCGTTAAAATCCTTGTCAACACCAGCCATAATTCGCAGCAGGGATGATTTTCCGGAGCCGTTCAAGCCAAGGACACCAATCTTGGCACCATAAAAATAGGAGAGGGAAATATCTTTAATAATTGGTTTTTTGTCGTAAAATTTACTTACGCGCATCATTGAATAAATTATCTTGTTCGGATCTATCGCCATGAATTCCTCCGTAATTTTAAAAGATTGAATTTTTCTTTTACACGTCGCTTCCTAAAAAAGTCAATTCCTTTGGTTGTCTCTCAGCACTGACGCACGAAAGTAACTGCGTAGTTGCATAGAAACAACTGTCATCCTGAATGAAATGAAGGATCTGCTGTGGATTCTGGTTGTAACAATACATAAAACAGGACGGAACTGATTTGCGCTACTTTCCTACATTTGAAAGCCTCATTGGAAGTATTATCCTCGACCTGGGGTTAGACTCCGAGTATCCGTTTTAATTCAGCAACAAACTCTCTGGTGATAAGCGGCTTCGATAGATAACCATCAAAACCTGCAGCAATAAAACGCTCCATATCACCTCGCATTGAATACGCAGTAAGGGCAACAACCTTCTGGTGATTTGTTGTTCCCAGTTCTTTTTCCCGTATTTTGCACAGAGCTTCTTCACCGTTCATAACCGGCATCTGAATGTCCATCAACACCAGATCGTAATTGCCTTGCTCAAGCGCTATGAGACAATCTCTGCCGTTGTCGACAACAGTGACGTCAAATCCCATTTTATTAAGCAGTGATACCACGAATTTGATATTTACCGCATCATCTTCTGCATACAGTATCCGCAGTGACGGGCCATCCCAGCCGATTTTTGTTATTGCGTCAGGAGCCTGTAGGGTCGCGGTTTCCATGGCGACTGAAAATGGCAGTATAACCTTGAAGCAACTGCCGACGCCCGGTCTGCTTTCTACGCTGATTGTGCCGCCCATAAGCTCTGCCAGACGGAGACTGATGGTTAGGCCGAGGCCAGTTCCGCCGTACTTTCTGTTTATTGAGGCATCTTGCTGGACGAACGGCTCGAAAATGGTATCAATAAACTCAGGCGATATACCAATGCCGCTGTCGCAAACCTCTATCTGTATCTGGACAAAGTTATCGTACTGCTTCAGAATTTGCGCTGACAGTGTCACATTTCCCTCTGCAGTGAACTTGATGGCGTTTCCCAGCAGGTTAAGGAGGATCTGCTTGATCCGCAATTGATCTCCAATCAGAATATGTGGAATCTCCTTGGCCAGATTCAGATTCAGGGTAATGTGCTTTTCAAATGCGACGGTTTTTTGCATCAAGGCAACATCGTTGATGCAGTGATACAGGCTGAAATCTGCCAGGACAAGATCGACTTTTCCCGCCTCTATCTTGGAGAGGTCAAGTATGTCGCTCATCAGAGACAACAGGTTTTTACCGCATTTTTTTAGATCCGATACATAATCCTTCTGTTCTTCGTCCAGTGGAGTCATCTCCAGGAGTTGCATCATACCGAAGAGTCCGTTCATAGGTGTGCGTATTTCGTGGCTCATATTGGCCAGGAACCGGCTTTTTGCGTGGTTTGCGGATTCTGCTGCAATTTTTGCCTGGAGCAATTCAGACTTGACCCTCCTGCTTTCAGCAATATCTTTGTGCAAGCACTGCACAACAGGTTTATCGTCAATCGTAATAAGTTTGGCGGAAACCTCCAGCGGAAAGATATGGCCATCCCTGTGATAATGCTCCACCTCAAAAGTCAGTGTTTCTCCAGCTATAATCCGTCTCATCCTGTCGGGTATGTTTGAGGCGCTTTCGGCTGTATCCAGCTCGCCCAGGCTCATCCCCTTCATCTCCTCCGCACTGTATCCATGCATGCCGGCAAAGGCGTTGTTCACTTCAATCAGTATGCCGTGTAGTGTCATGATGAAAATCCCGTCGCTGGCCTGGTCAAAGAGATTCCGGTAGCGCAGTTCACTTTTTTGCAGCGCATATTCGGCATATTTGCGTGCCGTTATATCTCGCGCAATTCCATGCAGACCGGTAACGGTGTTATCAGCAAGAATCGGGGTGGCGTTAACCTCTATAAAGAAATTCGTAAAATGCGGGTGTTGCAGACGAAGTTCCAAAGAGCGCACCGGCGTTCCTGACATTACAGTATTGAATGCATCTGAAGCGGTTGCAACAGATTCAGGATAAATAAAGTTTGAAAAATGTTTTCCGGTAACTGCCTCCATGTTTTGCCCCAGAAAATGTACGACACTTTGTGAACAATAGGAGAAATGGCCATCATTATCGAGTTGAAAGATAAGATCTGTAGTGGTTTCAATAATCATGCGGAATTTTTCTTCGCTCTTGCGGAGTTGCTCCTGAAACAAAAACATCTCTGTAACATCGCGGCTGATGCCGAAGACGCCGCAGACGTTGCCGTTTGCGTCAAATACCGGCCATTTGTTGGTATTTACCCACCCTTTCTCCCCCTGTGCGTCGAAGTATGGATCGATCCGGTTCAAAAGCGGCACGCCATCGCGAAAAATGGGCAGCTCCTCTTCATGATAGATACGCGCAGTCTCATCAGGGAAAACGTCAAAATCATGTTTTCCTGTCATTTCCTGCCAGTGTCTGTGATTGGTGATAGCAGCCAGGGGTTGGCTGCAGAAGATGAAACGGCTCTCCTTGTCCTTGAAATAGACAAAATCGGTAGTGTTATCCAGAAGACGGATGAAATTCTGATGCATTGAGTTCAATTCTTCCTGATCTTCGGCATGCTTCTGTTCAGAGCGTCTCAACATCCAGGCTGCGGCTGCTATAACCAACGAAAAGAGCAACGCAACAACAGTTATTTTTTTGGCGTGATTGTTAAAATTAGCCAGAACGTCGTCTTCCGACAATAGAACAAGCACGACCAGCGGATAATCTGGCAGACGACGGTACGCCCCAATCCGGATTACGCTGTCAATGGCGCTGGGAGCACGGTATGTGGCAGCGGCAGGTTTGGCCGGGTCAAGGAAGGGTCGATCTTTTGGCACTTCGGTGCCGATGGGGTCTTGATTAAGTTTAAGCTTTGAAGCTCTGGCACGCATTACACGATCCATCCCAACCAGTGTAATGGCACCTTTTGGGCCAATATCAATACGTTGATAAAAGTCGGAAAAATATTCAGGGTTTACGGAAATTACAATAACACCGGCAAAAGCCCCTGATTTATCCAGAATCCTCCTGGTAAACTGAATGGTGCGTTTTTGAGAGGCCCTCCCGATAACAGGCTTGCTTATGAAGAGCTTATCAACGTTGCCGGACTGGTGGACTCTGAAATGTTCCCGGTCGCTTAGATCAATCGGTGTTGAAGGGAGTCCCTTACTGTTGAATACCAGTTTCCCGTCACGGTTTATTATGCTGACCTGGAGCAACAGCTTATCTGCAACTTCATAATCAGACATCTGCTGCAGATGTTCCTCAAATTGATCCACGGATCTCTGGTATTCGCTGCGCAGATCGAGCAAGAGGCTGTCTATGTTACGAACGCTATTCCATACATGTTCGTTAAAGGCGGCTGCCAAATTGGAGGCATTGGTTTCGGCTGCTGAAATTTCCATCTTGCGGTCGTATATAAGATGAAGGATTAGAGTGCCCCATAGAATGGCCAGGACAAGGAGAGAGGCAACGAGAATAAAACTCTTAGGCTTGATGCGCATGAGTAACTCCTTGGTAGCCGATACAGTACATGTTAAAGCGGATCTTTTTAATCCTATATTGAAACTTTCTTTTGTCAATAATAATTTACTCAAAATTTACTCTTTGTCCACATCTCCAGCATCGCCGCCAGTTCATCTTTCTTCTGAGTTTCAGTCTCTGTTGATGTTTGAAATTGGTGGAACGTGTTCTCTGTTTCTGGTATTAAATGCGTAGATCAGTATTTATGCCGCCAGGCCTAGATTTTGTCTTGCCAGGATAGCGTTGACCGACTCTGTTAATAAAGGAGAGCAACGCTATGGGGCTAGAAATTAACCGTATCCGTAACGAGAAAGTGAACAAGATGATTCAATTATCAAATATATCGAGACAGCACGGATCACAAATTCTGTTTCGTGACGCCTCCTGTCAGATCCTGCCCGGTACACACACCGGCCTTGTCGGTCCCAACGGTGCCGGGAAAACGACAATTTTTCGTATCATTGCCGGAGAAGAAGAACCGGATTCAGGTGAAGTGATTCTGCCTAAAAAAACAACCATTGGCTATTTTTCTCAGAGCGCCGGTGAGATGTCCGGGCGCTCCGCACTTGAGGAAGTCATGGCCACATGCGGTTCTGTTGTGCGCCTGGCGGCCGAGATGCAGGCAATGGAAGCGGAAATGTGCGAACCGCAGTCTGACGACCAGATGGCGGAACTTCTGGAGCGCTACGGAACTGCGGTGGAAGAGTTTGAACATATGGAAGGGTATGACCTGGATTCCCGTGCTCAGGCGGTACTAACCGGGCTTGGGATCGGTCCTGACCGCTATAATCATCCGGTCGAATCTTTCAGTGGCGGTTGGAAGATGCGCATTGCCCTGGCTAGTATCTTGACCCTGAAGCCGGACGTGCTGCTGCTTGATGAACCAACTAACCATCTGGATGTCGAATCAATTATCTGGCTGGAAGAGTGGCTCTCAAGTGAATTTAAAGGGGCACTCCTGATGACCAGTCATGACCGTGACTTTATGAACCGGGTTGTAACCAGGATTATCGAGGTTGCCAACTCTTCCATCACGACCTACGGTGGAAATTACGACTTTTATGAACGGGAGCGGGATATCCGTCGGGAACAGTTTGTAGCCTCGTTCAACAGGCAACAGGATATGCTGGCCAAGGAAGAGGAGTTTATCGCACGCTTTGCCGCGCGCGCTTCCCATGCAGCCCAGGTTCAATCGCGGGTCAAGAAACTGGAAAAGATCGAACGGATTGAGATCCCCGCAGAAGAGCGCACCGTCCGTTTTGGTTTTGCAGAACCTCCGCGCAGCGGCGATGACGTCGCGGCTTTTAAAAACCTGGGCAAGGTGTGGATAACGCCTGATGGCCACGGAAAGGCGGTTTTTCACGGCGTCTCCGGTATGGTAAAACGGCTTGACAAAATTGCTGTTGTCGGCGTGAACGGAGCAGGTAAATCAACCTTTCTGAAAATTCTTGCCGGCCAGACCGAAGCGACTGAAGGAAGCATGACTATCGGCGCTAATGTGGAGATAGGATATTTCAGTCAGCACGCAATGGAGCTGCTTGACCCCAAAAAGAGCGTTTTTGAAACGCTACAGGAATATATGCCGCATGCTGGCATTGGTGTGATCAGAAATCTGCTCGGTGCTTTTCTCTTCTCGGGAGACGCTGTAGATAAGCGGATCGAAAACATATCGGGTGGTGAAAAGAGCAGGGTGGTGCTAGCTACGATTCTCTCCAGACCGGTAAATTTTCTGATACTTGATGAACCGACCAACCACCTGGATATCCGTTCCCGAGAGATGCTGCTGGAGACGTTAAAAAACTTCGGCGGCACAATTATTCTGGTGAGTCACGACCGACATTTTCTGCGCCTGCTGGTAGACAGGGTGTATGAGATAGATCATGGTGAAATGCGGAGATATGATGGGAGCTACGATTATTATCTTTCAAAACAATAATGCAGGTTTTTGAAGGTTTATTACCTGACAGGCATTATGTTGTGCACCGACTGAAACATACCTTCTCGACATTACTTATCTAATCTGGTATAAGCACCGAAGTAAGAGGACTTCTCATGCGTAATTCACCAACATGATTAACACATCTGAAAGTCTGAAAGTAAATCAAAGCCGCATGGGCGGTTAGCTCAGCTGGATAGAGTACAGGCCTCCGAAGCCTGGGGTCGTGCGTTCGAATCGCATACCGCCCACCAATAAAATTGAGGAGTTACGCGACATAGCGTAGTTCCTCTTGTTAACATTCGGTTAACCACTTAGATAGTAAAATCAGCTATTTACAAGAGACACTCGTTCGTAAGCGCTGCGCCAAGTATACCGGAGAGTAGAGTCGCTAAATCTTGTGTCTCATTATGGAAAAAGAAGAATAAAGGCGGTTGGAGAGTTCACTTCCCAACCATACCCCGCACCCGATACACAAATTCTCCTGCCAGCACGTCCTCCCACTGCCAGCCCTGAGCCGTTGAACGGCTGTCATCAGG
>CAYQMO010000172.1:0-8282 GCA_964418315.1 uncultured Geobacter sp.
TAATATTAGGATAGTTATGGATTTGAAAAATAGAAACGTTGGGACGCTAGTGATTCTCTCCGTCTCTTTGGTTTGATTGACTTAAACAACGGGAAAATTTGTCTCGCCAAGGAATTTTCCAAATGACCAAAGAGCCTTGTCTACTTCTCGATAGGGAATTCCTTTGAATTCCGAATAAAATGGCAAATATTTTTCAACGTAGGAGTCGATCTTTCTTGGATCATATGTTGGAATTTCATCTTTTCTTCCTGTCTTAATGAATGCCATTGCTCGATAAACGTGCTGATCATATATTGGAAATTTTTCTGGTTGCCAACAGTGAAGCCAGAATATCCTCCAGATAGCACCCCCTGAATGAAACCGTTTAAGAAAATCATATGCACCTTCTTCAACAGGAATATTCATTAATTCATCAATTCTTCGTGCAAAATTATGCTTAACAGACTGCAACTTTAAGGCAGAAAGTGGGGTTCCATTTTTCCATTCGAACAGTGCAATAACACGTTCGGAAGTAGGAGACTGCCCTATATTCTCATAGTAAACGTGTTCCTGCATGTACTGGTAACGTTGACTCCAGAAAAGCACAAAAGCCTCTCTGTCAACTCTTTTTGGCTCATAGATGATCATTGTTTTTCCTCGTGTCGTTCATACCTGCTCCGGATGTAGTTACAAAGACCCCGGCGTTACGAATAATTTTAGCAATTTTATTCAATATAATTCACTTTCTGATTTTGATTTTTCTACCTTTGACCAACGATTAAATGGTGATGCTGTTTGTCAGCAGAACCCGTTGGTTAGCTCTTGAAGCTCATATTGATTTGGTAGAATGCCATTGTTGTAGAAATGCAGAAAGATTGACTTTCCGTCCTCAATCGTTAGGACTTGACTCCGTATTAGTTGTAATGACCCAATCCTACAGTTAATGTATGCTTCTTTTTCATTTCTTTCAGGTCTTCCGAAAACAAAATGACGGAAGCGGTTGTCAGAATACACCCGTCCCTCCACGGTTATTCGCAGTCGTGCTCCCGCAAGTTGCACATAACTCTGGGTATCAACATTGTTCAACGAAAAATAACATCGATCCTTAGGATGGAGACTTGATATTGCCTTATCAACTGCCTCCCATGATGGGTTATCAACTGGTTCAAAATTGTCACCTTCTAGTCGAAATCGCATTACATCTTCCTTGCTATAGCGTTTGAAATTAATGGTGGCAGTAAGCCTTCTGTTGAATTAATTTGTTAGCCATCAAGCCTGACGCCTGTAATAGGACTCTGCTGGCCGGCACGGAATAGATGAGCAACAGAACCGCCAACGTATCGTGAGCGTACAGGTTCTGCCGCCACATGGCCAATGAATTCCCAGCGCTTGTTTTTTTGCTTGGCCAATTCTGACTGGTTACGGGTCTTATAGGGCGTATTTCCAGCAGGATGCCACGACTCGATCTCATAAACTTCGCGGATGACTCCTGCATAAACTGCCATCGCTAATTTGGCTGTTCTACTACGCTGACCAACCACCCATATTCCGCGAGTGCTTTCGTAGAGTGCTACGGCACTCATTCCATACTTGAACTGACGGTTGATACGGATTAACAATACAGGGTCAATTACATCTACAGTCTCAGGAGCAAGCTCCATGATAAAATCATCCAAGGTGCGTCGCGGGTAACCAGAGCTAAAACGGCCTCTGACAATATTTGTGAGTTTTTCGACACCAATGAGTTCAATAAGAGATGCCTCAACTCGGCTTGACTCAAGATCATCGCGAAGTTGATGTGCCAAGATATCAATACGTGGCTCGAAGCCTGCAGCAATGATGCTATTGATTCGGACAACCTTCTCCGATTCGGCTTGGTCAAATAGATGATCTGTCGCCCGCGCCCCTACACCTTTCCCAATATAGAACACGGACTCGTCGCGAGGATCAATATATGCATACACGTAAAAACCCAGTGCATTGGCAATATCCGGTGTGATAGCAGCTGCCATAACTCCCTCCATTGATGACCAACTCGTTATTGACCAGCCCCACGCGCGCATGCGCGTGAACTGGTCAATAACCCAAATGGAACTTTTTTGATGAACCTCCAGTACATCTAACCGATAAACAGAAGCAGCGCCTTCTCCACGACTTTATCCTTCGGGGCAGGTTGTCTCTTCACTCGCACTTGTCATATCCGCTAAATCGGTTTCCCATTCTCATACAGAGTATCCGGGCACAAGTCCTGCTCATGCGGCCAGCAAATTGACCCACCGCACACTCGCACGGATCTCAAATATGCCGGTTCGGCAAGTTCACGAAATACACCCTTATCAAGATATGGTGTCATATCAAAAAGTTTCTGTTCGCCGTTAGCGAAGAACAATTTCACATTATACCCTTCAATCGCTTCAACAGCAGTTACACGCGGATTCATAGTTTTATCCTTTCAATGGTTCAACACGAAAAGCAGGTTCACCGTTACAGACCAAACGCCAATCTGCCATAAGATCATCGTGGTGAATCACCGACTACTCTCCACTACATTTTGAAAATCACTTTTTCAAAATCCCAATAAGAGCTTCAATAACAAAATCCGTCTTTTCTTTCTTCAAACTGCCGGTTTTATACAAAACAATATGGCAATCGGCGGTAAAAATCCGATTTGGTCTGATGTTACTTGGTTTGTGCAAACCGCCAGAATTAAAATCACTATCCAGCAGTTCCAAGGAATAATTATCACGAACCGTCTGGCTGGTTATCTGACAAAGAATCAAGTCATCCCCCGCGAGATCAGCAAGCACCAATGCAGGGCGGCGCTTGGACAAGGAAAGATCACTGAAAGGAAATGGCACGACAACAACATCACCCTTTACAAATCGCCCCACGCTTCATCCTCCTCAGCACAGAGCCAATCCTTCTTCAGAGATGATTCACTGGCTACAGCGGTATAAATCCCCTCCCGAATCGCTTTAGCCTTAACAAAAGTGATGAAGTCAAAAACTTCACCCAGAAAAGGTTCCGGTACGGTTTCAATTTCGTGCATCACTGCGGCTCTGTTTAACATGTTAGCCTCCCATTACTTATTTCACCACTTCCGGGTTCAGAGATCGGGGTATTCTGGCATGGCATTTAACTTGACTCATCCGTACCAATATTTTTTTGGCCTATAGATTCAAGCGGTTGCACAATTATGTTTTGACCCGTATCACCGACAGCAGCAGCATAAATACCTTTCATCAGATCAACGTTCAGGTAGATACTTTGGCAAAATACCTGACACCAGATACCCCTTCAAAATCATTATCCTGGGTCCAGAGGATCGCATCATTTGCCTGTGCAGTGGCCAGAATAATGCTGTCGGCCATCGGAATTTTTATATCCAAGCTCAGCTTCGCAGCCAACAACGCTATTGACGACGATAACTCGACAACCCTGCCCTGCTGCATTAATGCCGCTGCCTGGAGTGCCGAATCTTCACCGCGTTGACGGCAGACTATTTTGAACACCTCATACAAAATGATTGTCGGTACCAACAATTCCGCGATATTGCCAATCGGATCCGCAAAATGATCGGCATTCGGTCCGTCCGAGAAATATTCCAGCCATCCGGATGAGTCTACGATGTTCACAGGCGATCAACCTCTCTGTTTACGGTTGTATCAATTCCTTTGAGAAAACCCCGCATTTCCCGGATATCTCTGGATGGCAACAGTTCAATTCTATTCCCGTATGCGATGACCTGCATCATCTGCCCTGGAATGAGATGCAAATTTTCACGGACATCGCGTGGAATAACAACCTGGTATTTTGGCGAAAGTTTAACGGCATTCATAGCACTCTCCTATCGATCTGTTTTTTGTTTAACAAAACAATATTCGATACAAACTACAATAGCAAGCTTTGAATAATTCACTTCGCCCCGGAAAAACTCCTGAAAAGCTGCTGCAACCCAGAAACAATTGAATTTATCACTTCCGGTTCAGGGATCAGAATCTTCAGGCATGGTTTGCCGCTTGACTCATCTTTGCCGATAAATTTCTGAACGATGGCTTCAAGCGGTTGCGCTGTTCTACTCTCGCCAGCTGCTGCATGATCAGGTTTTTGCGGCGCAAGCGCCTGGCTTAAATCCATAAGAAAACGTGCGCCCCCTGCCAGCAGATCGTTCAGCGCCTTTTGTCCCGCATCTACAACCGGAGCCTGTTTTTCCTCTTCATCGGCGAATTCAGCAACGACTTCGGTCTCATCATCGACGGCCTGATCCTCTTCCTCACGCTCCTCATCTTCAAACGGTTGGGCACCTTTTTCCAAACCGGCGGTAGCCTCCTCAACTGATGACATAAACTGCTCCATCTGCGACTGTCCCATCATGACGATATCAGCGCCATCTTCATCCAGAACACCGGCAAAGAGCGACTTTTTGAAGCTGAGAAGGTTGAGAATCCGTTCCTCAATTGAATTACGAGAGACAAAGTTGATTATCCGCACCGGCTTTTTCTGACCCATGCGGTGGATACGGGCGATGCGCTGTTCCAGTACCGCAGGATTCCATGGGATATCAAGATTGATCAGCAGTGAGCCGCTTTGCAGGTTCAAACCTACGCCGCCAGCGTCGGTGGAGAGAAATACGCGACAGGTCGGATCGTCACGGAATGCGGTCATCAGCCCCTTGCGATCTTTTGACGGCACACTGCCGTTCAAATGCACATAGCCGATACCGTTGGCTTCAAGCAACTTTGCCACCAGATCGGTCATGATATGCCATTGGCTGAAGACAACCGCCTTCTCCGTCCCCTCCTGCATCATCTCCTGAAGGATAATCTCCAGCTCCTCCAGCTTGGGGCCATGCAGGGTACGCTTGTCCACCAGCCAAGTGTTATCCGCCGTCATACGCATACAGGCTAGCGCCATCTGCAAACGCCTCTGGTCGGCTTCACAGAGGAAACGGTGCCGACGCCACTTTGCCACCAACCTGATGACAATATCGGCATAATCCTCATGCAGCTCCATCTGTTCTGCAGTCATCGGTACGAAGAAATTCTTGTCGATACGGCTCGGAAGCTGCTTCAGCACTTCACTTTTCTTGCGGCGGATCATCACATCTTTCAAGGATGTCCGCACTTTTTCAAGCTCTCGATAGCCGATCACCTTACCATGCCTGTCGGTAACACGGTGATTGTGTGTAAAACGGTAGAGCGGTCCCAGATGCTGGCAATCAACAAACTCCATAAGAGAATGAAGCTCCTCAATGCGGTTCTCCAGCGGGGTGCCGGTCAGAACAATGGCAAACGTGGATTTCAGGGATTTTACCGTCCGGGCGGTGCGGGTCTTCCAGTTTTTGATACGCTGCGCCTCATCAAGAATAATCAGATCCGGCTCCCAGGAGCGAATCAACTCAAGATCGCGATGCACCAGTTCATAATTGGTAAGCTTGAAGAATGCATCCGAGGCATACAAATACTTCCGCTGCGGCGTCAACCCCTCGATCACAGCGGCGCTGCGATTGGTAAAACGGTCAATTTCGCTCTTCCACTGGTATTTAAGAGAAGTCGGCGAGATTATCAGCACCTTTTCTATCTTATACAGGCGAGCCATGAGTTCGGCGGCGGCTATCGCCTGAACGGTTTTGCCTAGTCCCATGTCATCACCCAGCAGGCAGCGTCCGGCAGTGAGTGCAAAAAGGGCACCCTGTCGCTGATAAGGATACAGTTGAGTATTGAGAAGTGAGTCAAAGATCGGGCTGTCAATTCCCTGTGGCAGGAACTCCGCAACTAGAGTTTTGTTGTGCGCCGCATCCTGGTGATCGGCAATAAACATCATCACGTCATCGTAGCAGCGCACCTCATGCCCCTTCCAGCGGGAGAGAGCATTCAAAAAAGTGTTAATATCCTTAAAGCGCTGTTCCTTCAAGACTCCGGAATCATCAAAATAGCGCTGCGCCAGAGAGAGCAGACCGGATGGAGCGTCTGAACCGGGGCGAAAGCGAACCTCACGCTTGAGACCATAGCTCAGGTAGACTTCGGAATAGCCGGGTCGGTATCCGCTTTCAAACTGCCGAACGCCGCCACGCTTTTTTTTCAGAGTGGCAAGAGTAAACTCAACATGTTTACACGTACCCAGAGTGTTGATGCTGAAATCGGGGCAGGAGCAGTAATTATCGCCCGCCTGGTCGCCACGAATGGCAAGACGATAGGTTTTGCCGCTTTCCGGATTGGTCAGGTGGAAGTCGGAAAAAACTGAGTGAGCGCCGACATTGACCAGCTTGAACTCCTGCCGCTCGCCAAATTGTTTGCGCAGAAGCCGCTGCCACTCCTCCAGCTCCATATCTTCCGGCTTGTGTGTGCGGGCAACTCTGGTAACCGCCTCCGCGACAGCGGGGAGTTTGGATTTTTTGTTTGGTTTTGATTGTGTTTTTGTCATCGATTTCTTCCGTTTCTGTAAATTACGATTGTCCTCTAAGGATGCTGACTATATCTTGGGCAGAAAAACAAAAAGCGAAACAGAAAGTGCAGCCAGTACCCACATCCCTGCCTTTACCTCAGCTCCTCTTCCGGTACAGGCCTTCAACAACACATAGGTGATCATACCAGCAGTCATTCCGACTCCGATATTATATGTGAATATCATCAGTACGATTGTCAGGAAAGCCGGGATCAGTTCAGTCAGATCATTGAAGTTGATCTGGGTTATCGGATTGATCATAAACGAGCCTATAACGATCAGGGCAATACCGTAAGCGTGGGGCGGCACTATCGTAAAAAGCGGGGCAAAGAACAGTGACAGTGCAAAGAGGGCAGCGACTACCAGGGCCGAGAAACCGGTCCTGCCGCCTTCTTCAATACCTGCTGCTGATTCGATATACGCGCCGGTGGTGGTGGTGCCAAGAAGAGGAGCTGCAATAGTGGCAAGGGCGTCGGCCATCATGGGACGCTCGATTTCAGGCAGGTTGGCGTTCTCGTCCAGCAGGTCGGCTCGCATCGAAAGTCCGATCAGGGTGCCAATGGTATCCAGAAAAGCCATTATGAAAATTACCATTACCACCGGGAAAAATCGGGGTGTCAGTGCTCCGGCAATATCCAGCTTTAACATGATCGGCTCAAGCGACGGCGGCAGGCTGATGATGCTGGCCGGTAGCGGGGTGATGCCAGCAATTATCGAACCTATTGTGGTGGCGAGAATGCCGATCACCAGGGCGCCGTGAACCCTTCTGGCAAGCAGGACTATCACCAGCATGAAACCGGCAACCGCCAGCAGCACGGACGGCTGGGCGATGTTGCCAAGGCGGACCGGTGCTCCCGGAACGCCCAGCACGACCAGTCCGGTTTCGTTCAGGCCAATAAAGGTCAGAAACAGACCGATACCCACCGCAAAGCTGGCTTTAAGGGACATGGGGATCGACTCGGCCAGCCAACTGCGAATTTTAAAGACAGTCAACAGGGCAAAGAGTACCCCGGCGATGAACACGGCGCCCAGTGCCACCTGCCACGTGTAACCCATGACCTTGACCACGACGAAGGCGATAAAGGCATTTTCGCTCATGTACGGGGCTATGGCAAAGGGGCGGCGCGCCCAGAACGCCATGACGGTTGTGCCGAAGACAGCAGCCAGTATAGTGGCCGTAATTGATGGGCCGCGCGGAATACCAGCGTTTTCCAGAATGGCAGGGTTGACGATAATGATGTAGGCCATGGTAAGGAATGTGGTTACTCCGGCCAGGGTCTCCTGTCGGTATCCGGTCTTATGACGTGTAAATTCGAAAAAATTATGCATAGTTTACAATCCTTTCACAGCGTAGATCCCCGGTGCATTGCGCCAGTACCCCTTGTAATCCAAACCGTAGCCGAACAGGAACCGGTCACCGATCTCAATGCCGGTAAAATCAGCCCGCATACCGGGTGTGACTTTGCGCAGGTGAAGTTTTTCCACCAGAACCGCCATCAGAACCCTGGCTGCCCCCTGCTGACTGCAGTAGTCGGCGATGGCAGCCAGCGTGACCCCTTCATCGAGGATGTCATCGAGCAGCAGCACGGTTCTCCCTTTCAGTTCCAGCTGAGGCTTGACGATCCAGTTCAGGCCGCTGCCGCTTGTTTCATGGCCGTAGCGGGTTGCGTGAACATAGTCGACTTCCAGTGGAAATGGGAGCCGAGTCAGGAGCTGGCCGCTGAAGATAAGGCCACCGTTCATAACGCAGATCAGTATCGGGTTAGCTTCCTTGAGTTCAGCAGTGATCTCCTCTGCCAGTCTCCCGATTGTCGTTTCAACCTCGGCCTTGGTAGTCAACTGATCCGCATCTGTCAATA
>CAYQMO010000173.1:0-8250 GCA_964418315.1 uncultured Geobacter sp.
TCTATAACTATTCGTTATTATTGCAGATAAAGTCATTTCGGCCCGGCACTATCTAGGTCTGGGGGCTGCTGCTATCCTCGAAATAGATCGGTTTGCGATGGGGCAGCAGGCGTTTGCCATGACGGCGAAACTGCTCAAAACCGATACTGAAAACAGTGAAAAGATGAAGTTCAGTTTTCCCCAGAAAACAGACCAGAAACATAATCCCGCCGTGTGTAAAACATTGAGAATATTCCTGAACAAAACGGTTGGAAACGTCCCCTCCTACCAGGTACAACAAAGCGAAAAACCGGGGGTTTTCAGAGAACACAATACCCGGAACAGGCTCCTTACGAGAGCATCACCCAGCGCATAGCCGAAAAATCAGCCTACTTAAATGCGCTGATAATCTCCTGGATCTCATCATTATTATCAGGTCATACCCCCCTCCCCTTCAGCTTATAAACGTATGCCAGAACTTCGGCAACTGCGGCATAGAGCGCTTCCGGAACCGGTTCGTTTTCCTTTACCTGTGCGTACAGTTCACGTGCCAGGAAGCGGTTTTCAACAAGAGTGATACTATGTTCGCGGGCAATTTTTTTGATCGCCTCCGCCATAACATCCACACCTTTGGCAAGAACTATCGGAGCAGCCATCTTCTGACGATCATATTTAAGCGCTACGGCATAGTGAGTCGGGTTGGTAATTACGACGTCAGCGAGCGGGATGATTTTTATCATCCGGCGGCGAGCCATCTGAAACTGCATCCTCTTTATTTTACCCTTTACTTCCGGGTTACCCTCCGATTCCTTATGCTCGTCCTTGACCTCCTGCTTGGTCATTTTAAGTTTTTCGATGTACTGCCATTTGACGTACAGCATATCCAGCAGGCCGAGAACGATCAGGACACCACAGGTATGAATAACAATCTTGAAAGCGATGTGACCGATAAAGTTGAATATCGTCTGAATATCCGCCTCTGCAAGAAAGGTGATATTCTGCATTTCGTCCCGTATAACGCCATATGCAATCCAGGCAACTACCAACAGCTTGAGCAGCGACTTAAGCATCTCGACCAGCGAATCCTTATTAAAAATCCTGCCAAAGCCACTCATTGGATTCAACTTGTTGAAGCTTATTTTCATGCGTGACGGCTGGAACTCAAACCTGCCGTTGTCCTGAATAAGTTTTGAAACTACCGCTGTAGCTATGATAGTTAATATCAGGGGAGCAAGCAGCATTACAATGGTGCCGAACAACTTGACTAACAGCGCGTATAAGTTTGCTTCTGTAAACTGAAAAATACCCATGGTTGACAGAATTTTTTCCGTACTCTGCTTGAGCCCATCCATCATGAAACTGCCGAAAATATACAGGCTGATGATACCGGTGAGCAGGGTAAGCGATGACGTCAGCATCTGGCTCATTGGCGGCGGGCTGTCTTCACGCGACTTCTCCAGCCGCTTGCTGGTCGGTTGTTCGGTTTTTGAGTGTTTATCTGAATCGGCGGCCGTAGGTCATCCCCCCCCTGCCATGAGGCGAAAGAGTGTGGCAACTTGTGCAGATAGCTGACCGAAGGAGACTTGCAGCACATGGAAAAAGATGGTCAGAGTCATGCCTAGAATGATCAGGCCGAGTCCGATGTTAAGCGGGAGACTGATCATGAAAATATTCATTTGTGGAAAAGCTCGAGCCATAATGCCAAGCGCTACGGAAGCGAGAAGGAGTGCCACCATTACCGGGGCGGCCAGGCGTATGCCAATGATAAAAATATCCGCCGTACGCAGGATGAGAAAATTTACCAGCTCACCACTCAAACGCCACCCACCGAGTGGAATTACGGCAAAACTGTCCATAATTGCCTGGATAAAAAGGTGGTGAATATTGAGGGAGAGAAAAATGAGTGTCGCAAACAGCGTCTGGACAACCGACATGATCTGGACTTGGGTACCTTTGGAGGGATCGAGTATGGAGGAGATGGTGAAGCCCATCTGCATACCGATAATCTGGCCACTGAATTCAACCGCCGAGAAAATTATCTGAGTTATAAATGCCAACGTCAGACCGACCATTAGTTCGCTTAATGCCAGCAAGGCCAGGCTAAATACGTCAGTCGGCATTTCTGGTAACGTTACCGAAAGCGTTGGGTAGCATACAAGCGTTATCATTAAAACGATGAGCGCTTTAATTCGCGTTGATACAATTTTACCGCCAAAAACCGGCATAGCGGCAAAAATTCCTGCCACGCGACTTAATACAAGCATAAAAAAGATGACTTCTCGGGGAGACGGAAAGGGGAGTAGCGGAAACATCTGAGGCTAACGCCTCATTGTTGCAATAAACGAGAATATCTCACGAGTAAAGTCACTCATGTAAGTCATCATCCAGGGGAAGAAAATAATCATGGCAATCATGACGGCGATGATTTTAGGGGCAAAGGCAAGTGTTGCTTCGTTAATCGAGGTAACTGCCTGAAAAACGCTGATTATAAGCCCGATAACCAGACTGGCAAGCAGAAGCGGGGCAGACAGCAATAACGTTACTTCAAAGCTGCGCCTGGCAAGCTGTACGACAAGTTCGGGAGTCATGGATATTCACCTAGCCAAAGCTTTTTACAAGCGAACTGATCACCAGTCCCCAGCCGTCAACGAGCACGAAGAGCAGAATTTTAAACGGGAGGGATATCATGACCGGCGGCAGCATCATCATACCCATCGACATCAGGACTGAAGCCACAACCATGTCAACAACGATAAAAGGAATGTAGATGAGAAAACCAATTTGAAATGCCGTACGAAGTTCAGAAATCATAAAAGCCGGAATGATGGTCAGGGTAGGTATTTCATCAGCATTTTTTGGTCTCTGCAGTTTTGAAAGGCTCACAAAGAGTGCCAGATCTTTTTCACGAGTCTGAGACAGCATAAACATTCGCACCGGCTTGACTGCCCGTTCCATCGCCTGTTCCTGACTGATCAACTGTGCCTTCCATGGCTGATAGGCATCCTTGTTGACCTGCTGCCACACCGGAGCCATGATGAAGAAGGTCAAGAACATCGATAATGCAAGAATTATCTGATTGGATGGCGCAGCCTGAGTACCCATTGCAGTGCGTAGAAACGAGAGTACCACCGAGATCCGGGTAAACGAGGTGGTCATTATCAACAGACCTGGCGCAAGCGACAAAACCGTCAACAGCAGGAATATCTGCACCGTGACGGCTACATCATTGGGTTTAGTCGCGGTACCAACTCCAATGCTGAGTGACGGAATCGGAACCGGCGCGGAATAAGCCACAGCACCGGCAGCCAGCAACAGTGTGGTCAGAGTGAGAATCAAGGCGCGTTTTGTGATATGCCTGGTGATCATTTGGGCTGTCATGAGGTCTGTCTCAAGCGTTTCAGTATTGCTGAAAAACTGCTTTGTTCCGGCTTCTCTTCGATAATTTCAACATCCTCCAGCATGTCTATCTGCTTGATAAGAACGAGACCGCTATCACTGCTGGAGAGTAACAGGTACTCGCCACCGACTTCAATCAGATGCAGAGCTTTCTTTGGCCCGAAATACCGTGTTTCCAACAGTCGGATACGCTTTGAAAGATGCTGCTGCCCAATTGGCAAACCTTTCATCAATTTGCCGGAAAAATACCAGGTAACCAGAATCAGGCCGACAACAAGAGCCAGCGCTGCAATCATCTGAAGAAAACTTGCCATAAAGTTGAATTCCGGCAAGGAACCCTCAGCGGCTGATAAAATGGAAGGAAATATGAGGAGAAGTGCGGAAACCGCAAGCTTCACAGAATTTTCTCCACCCGCTCATTTGGAGCAATAATATCAACAAGGCGAACACCGAACTTTTCGTTGATTACAACCGCTTCACCACGAGCCACGAGCTTGGAATTTACAAAGATATCAAGCGGCTCACCGGCCAGCTTGGTCAGTTCGATCACCGCACCCTGATTAAGTTGCAGAACATCTTTTACCAGAAGCTTGGTTCTTCCCAATTCCACACTCACCTGCAGCGGAATATCAAGAATAAAATCGAGGTTTTTCTTGTCAAGCGTCGATCCGTTTGATTCAGACATATTACTCACTACTGCCCCCTATCGTTGCAAATCTTACTGATCTGGACTGCTTTGTTGCCATGCTTGATACCTGGTATGCCAAAATATTTCGGCACCCCCTCGACTCTGATAATCATGTCACTAGAACAGGCTTTATCAAGCACGATGGTATCTCCAGGAGCAAGTTCCAACAGTTCGCGCAGGGTGATATGGGCATTACCCATTTCAACAGTAGTTTCCAGAGGCGCTTCCATGACTTCTGTCGAAAGCCTGCGTGACCACTGCGAATCCGCTGTCAACACATCGAATTGCATACCGCTTTTCAGCTTTTCGCGAAGCGGATCGACGGTCATGTACGGCACGCCAAACATCATATTGCCGGAGATATTTTCAGCCTGAATATTGAGAGTCATTGTGACAATCTGGTATTCCGAAGGAACTATATTTATGAGACGAGGATTCGTTTCCATCCGGAGCAGATTCATGCGGGTGTGACAAAGTGGAGTCCACGACTTTTCAAAATCATGCAGAAGATCAATAACGAGCCGTTCCATCAATTTCAGCTCTATCAAGGTAAACATTCGATTGGCTGTTTGAATCTTTGTGCCGCCGGTTCCACCAAAGAGGCAATCAACCAGAGACAGCACTAGCTCAATATCGAGGGATATCAGCGACGCGCCCTTGAGAGGCTCAATCTTGAAGATACCCATACAAACCGGAGTCGGCAAAGTCTGGAGAAAATCATCGAATTTATAGGTACGAGCACCGACTTTTTTTATCTCAACAGACTTACGCAGGCGGTTTGAGAAATTGACCCGGTATGAACGGATAAAACTATCGTAAATAATATCTAAATTCGGAATTGAGCCCTTTTGGGCGTCCGAATTAAAGAGATCGTATGATAAAACTGTACCTTCTGCTTTTGCGAGTTCCTTTTCGGGTTCAATGCGACCCTCAAAAACTGCGTTAAGCAGTGATTCAATCTCGGCTTTAGTAAGTATTTTTTCTTTCGCAGCCATTTAGAACCTATTGAACTACAAAATCAGTGAAATATACCTTGGCAATCTTGCCGGGAGGTATACTCTTGTTTATCGCAGTCATGATTTCGTCTTTAAGCGTATTTTTCCCCTGAACGTCCTGAACATCCTGGAGAGTTTTCGCGCTGAAGAGAATCAGCAATGAATCGCGGATGGGAGCCAGTCTTCCATCGAGTTCAGCTTTTACTGCGGGGCTTACCATTTCAAGTTCAATCTTAACCTTGAGATAGCGCAATTCCTGACCATCATAAATATTCACGATGAATGGTTCCAGCGGGAATATATTGGCACCAGGTCCCGCTGCAGCACCTGCAGCCCCTGCAGCTCCTGCGGCAGGCGCACCACCAGCAGCAGGTGCGCCATGTCCACCTTCAGCCTGAGCGGCTGCACCCTCTTTTTGAGCCTTTTTATCACCTTTGCCGAGCATCATAAAGGCAACAACACCAAGAATCAGTGCAACGGCTACCGCTGCGCCGATAATGATAAGCTTCTTCTTTTTGCCCCCGCCTTCCTCAACTGCCGCTTCTGCCGGTGCCTGCTCTTCTTTGGCCATATAATCCTCCTAAATCAAATCATTTTCTGCTTAATGATGTCGTAAATTTTTTAGTAACTTAATTTATCGCAGAATATCCGAATAATTGTTCAAAATGTTCGTCTTTGTACCCTATAAAGCACCCTTACTGCAACTAGAATTTATGTTGATTGGTCTCTCTTTCTCCACATCTGAACTGCTTATATAGTGCGAAGCCTACTTTAGAATTTTGACTTCAACCGTTTTTTCCAATCCTGAGGGGTCTGTAGCATAAGCTACAAGTGAAAAGGTACTTCCCGCAGGGGCGCCGGGTAGTATATCCAAGCTTATCTGGGCAACAACACCGTCTCCGATGCTTTTATTACCGCCTAAATCAATAATGACAATACGTTGCCCAGTAGGGATTTTACTTGGATTAATTGTTTTCCCTGCCAAAACGGCCGCTGCTCCAGCAGTAGCACTAGCAAACGAAAAAGCTTTAGAATCAAAGATGATATCGGCCTGAATTCCGGAGATTGAATAACCGGCGGGATTCGGATTCGTAAAATTTAACGGGAATGTTACTGTGTTTCCGCTTTTGGTCTGAATTCCTAATTCAAGCACCGCTGTATTAGAAACAACTGGTGACGTCGGAGACGTCGGTGTCGTTGGCGTTGTCGCCCCCCCTGAACCGCCACCTCCTCCACAGCCATTCAGGGAAAAGAGCGCACAAACCATCAGGAATAATAAACATTTAATTCTGATCACCTTTGTCACAATCTACCACCTCAGAAAAAAGTACGAACATGATTTTGATGCATATATCGGTTACAGACCGATAAAGCTGTTAATTACCCGCTGAAGTTCATTTATATGCACTCTGCCATCACCGTCCAGATCAACCGAACCACTCACTGGATTTTTGACAGGATCAAGCATCATGTTGAGTGTGTTCAGAACATCTTTTAGTTCTGCTGGAACTTCTTTATTGGCAACAGTATCCCAGCCGTTTCCAGGTTTTGAGACAACATTCACTGCGCCATCAGTTGGTGCGTTGACAGCCATTATATTGTCATCCGGATCATTTGCGGAAAATTTGCTGACTGTCAAAGGCTTGCTCACGCTGCCTGGCGAGACAATCGAAAGGGTTAGATAAGCCACCTCCCCATCTGGCAGCGATGCCCGTTTTGTCACACCATCTGGTTGTTTTATATCCGTTATCACTATCTTGTAGACGCCTTCAGAAGGGTCACCAATTTGGACGAATTTGCCGAGTGCTGCAGCTCTTTGAGCTATTTCTACAGATGGAGCGGCGAGAACACCACTGAACGCAGTTGTGTTAAAATCTATGCTGACTGTTGCCGCCTGGAAGCCACTTTTAAGACTTATTGGCACTCGTACGCGATTGCCCTTAACGCCGTTACTTGTACCAATAACAACCCGCGGATTATCCGCCTGAGACCCGGTCCCAGACACTACATAATTTATTTTCCTTGTGTCGCTGCTACTTTGAGCACCTTTTGTTGCAACCGTTGTAATGGTATTTTCCCCCGTTTTTAGTGGGATCTTAAAAGAAAAGCTGCCACCTGAAGTTATTGCAGCAGTGGAGCCATTAATCGTAAGGGTCGCAGACGGATCTACATTACCAGTAACGTACAGAGAGGCGTTCGAGATAGTGGAAGCGTCTGGCAATGTTTCAAGGTACAGAGCAGGTCTCACATCTAATGGCGCTACCACCGTATGGCATGTATTCATCGGTCCAACTTTGCCGGCTGAATCCACCGTAAAAAATTTCACAATGGTATTGTGGGTAAATGTTATAGGACTCGTGTAATAAACAAACGGAGTTCCAGTGACGTTTGCGGAATTGCCTGTGCTGTATAGAATTTCAGGTAGTACATTGGAGCTGTCCTTTGCGCTCAACTCAATACTGTTTGCCGTCACTACGCATTTTGCCGTCGTGGTGGAAGCGTTAATCACATACTCTTCTGTTTTTGTATCTTCAATAACACCCAGTGCGTCTACCGAAAAATATTTCAGTGTAGTTTTGTTATCCTGCAGCAGTAGTGGCTTACTATATTTTTGGGTGGTTTTTGACGTCTTGGAATCAGCCGAAGGTGTTGTGCCATCCGTCGTGTAGTAAATTGATGCTTTTGAACTGTTAGATGACAACACTACCGTAACAGGATTAAAGTACAGCCCCCCTTTCGGAGATGCAGTGGTTGTCAAGGTGTTGATCGTATATACCTGACTTTTAACCGACTCCATGTTACCCGATGTATCTTTCGCAAAATATTGAAGAAGCGTTGGCGAACTAATGACAATTGGCGATGTATATTTAGCTGATGCTTCTGTTGGAGTTGAGCCATCGATAGTAAAGTATATTGTTGCCTTTTGGTCATTAGTCTCAAGTTTAACTGACTGGATTGATGAATAGGTGCCTGAGGGAACAGACGCTGTTGTAATGGGCACCACGGAATCAATGATATATGTCTGTGATCCGACGGAACTTCTGTTTCCAGCAGCATCTGCGCCGAAATACATTAGGGTTGTGGTCTTGGTTATTGCCAGTGGCGCACTGTATTTTGACGAGGAGGTGGTCGGAGAGCTTCCGGTTGTTGTGTAGTAAATGGTTACGTTCGCTTTGTCTGAAATGAGCGTTA
>CAYQMO010000174.1:0-8237 GCA_964418315.1 uncultured Geobacter sp.
TCTTACGAATTGAATATCCTGGCGCTTTTTACCACGTAACTTCACGTGGCAACGAGCAGAAAGATGTGTTCAAAAGTCATACTGATCGGGAGAGATTTCTTGCCTATCTGGAGTCGGCGACCACGCGCTATGACGCAGTAATCCACGCCTACTGTCTTATGAACAACCATTATCATCTGCTGATGGAGACACCGGCAGGAAACCTGTCACAGATCATGCGTCACCTGAACGGTGCCTACACAACCTACTTCAACGTCAAACGCAAGAGATCTGGACATCTGTTCCAGGGAAGATACAAAGCTATACTTGTTGAGGCAGACGAATACGCCACCGAGCTTTCCCGTTACATCCACCTGAATCCGGTAAGTACAAATATCGTTGCAAGACCGGAAGAATATCAGTGGTCAAGCTACAAATGCTATACAGGACAAAGCAGATCGCCATCCTGGCTGAAGACGGATTTTATCATGAAATATTTTGCAGCCAACCCTGCGGAAGCCAACAGAAAATATCGCCTTTTTGTTGAAGATAAGCTGGGGAAGGAGTACGAAAATCCATTAAAGGGCGTAGTCGGATCATCACTACTTGGAAGCCTTGGATTCATAGAAACAATAACAGCAGTTCATCTTAGAGAAAAAACAGTAGGCAGAGAAGTTTCGGGACTACGCCAGCTCACAAAGCAACCACTTCCGGAAGAAATCATAATAGTGGTAAAAACCGTCTTTGCTGACAATGAAAAACTGGCAAGACAAGCGGCAATGCACCTATGCCACAAGCACAGCGGCTCAAAGTTAAAGGAGATAGGTGGGCTATTTGCTGTGTGCGAATCGGCAATAACAGAAGGAAGCCGTAGATTTGCCATAAAGGTGACTGAAGATAAGCAGTTGAAGGAGAGGTTGGAAGAGGTGAAGAGGAAGTTAGGAATTTAGATGATCACGCAGGAGCCTTTATGCTAAAAGCCTTGATGGCACGTTTTCGTCAGGGGCATCGCACCATGAAGTATCCCGATGCCCCACAGCCGCTGCCGCCACGTTTTCGTGGCCTGCCGTTGATGGATATCTCTCGCTGTGCGGAGGGATGTCGCACCTGCGCCGACGCCTGTCCATATCGAGCCATTTCCGCTTCAGGCTCTTTGACTCTTGATATGGGGAAATGCATATTCTGCGCTGACTGTGTTGTCGCGTGCCCTCATGATGCGCTATCATTTTCGAACGATGCACGTCTTGCGAGCCGTAGCCGTTCCGGTTTAACGGTTACTGCTGGAGAAACTTATCAGCCGGGAGGGGCGCTGGATGGTGCTCTGCTTCGTTTGTTCGGTCGTTCTCTCAAATTGCGTGAGGTCAGCGCCGGTGGTTGTAACGCCTGTGAGGCGGACACCAATGTGCTTTCAACCATCGGTTGGGATCTTGGGCGTTTCGGCATCCAGTTTGTAGCTAGTCCGCGTCACGCTGACGGTATGTTTGTGACAGGTCCGGTTAGCGAAAACATGCGCTTGGCACTTCTTGATACATATACGGCCATTCCTGAACCGAAACTGGTTATCGTTGCAGGCGCCTGTGCGATCAACGGCGGACCGTTCAAGGATCATGCAGAAGTTCATAACGGCGCAGATAGTCTTGTGCCGGTGGATCTATATATACCCGGTTGCCCTCCCAGTCCGCTGACCATTCTGGATGGATTGTTGCGGTTGGTGGGACGGGTTGAATCTACCTGCCCTGCATGCTGAAGTAAGGAGCTACCATGACTAACAACAGTGCAAGTCCGGAGGGAGAGCTGCTGCTTCGCACCTCTCCGATGCCGAGTGACACAAATGCGAATGGCGATATATTCGGCGGATGGATCATGTCGCAGATGGATATTGCCGGCGGCATGATGGCAATCGAAATTGGCGGCGGCCGCGTTGTTACCATTGCGGTGGACGCCATGAAATTTATCAAACCGGTAAAGGTGGGTGATGTGGTCTGTTGCTACGGCAAAGTGGCGAGGATAGGAAGCTCATCCGTCACTATCAGGCTGGAGGTCTGGGTGAAGCCCGGTTTTCGTGAAATGAAGATCGGCAAGGACACCGCGCCTTTTATGGTTACGGAAGCATCATACACATATGTGGCGGTGGATCATGAGGGAAGGAAGCGGTTGATCCCAATGAATGAACGGACTATTTGACAGGGGAATCTTATATGAGCATTGAGAGGGCTCGCGAATATTTGAAAAAATGGAATAAAGATGGTGATATACAAGAGTTTGAGGTATCAAGTGCGACGGTTGCGCTGGCTGCCGAAGCGCTGAATACCGAAGAGGCCAATATTGCCAAATCTCTCTCATTTAGAATTGAAAATAGAGGAATATTGATCGTTGTCGCGGGGGATGTGAAAGTAGACAACAGGAAGTTCAAGGATGAATTCAATTGCAAAGCGATAATGCTCTCTCCTGTTGAAGTTGCAGCGATGATCGGCCATGAAATTGGTGGAGTCTGTCCTTTTGGCATAAATGAGGATGTAGAAGTTTATCTCGACATATCTTTAAAGCGTCTGGCTACGCTCTATCCTGCCTGTGGCAGCCCTAACTCTGCCATTCAATTGAATTGCAATGAATTGGAAGAGCTGGCAAAGCCTCGAAAGTGGGTAGATGTGTGCAAGATGAAAAATTGATCGCATATATCATTATTCTGCTCCTGCTTGCCTGTTTCGGGCTGCTCTCTGCGCTGTTTGTCAGGGGCAGACGCGGGGCTGCCGGCAATACGGATCTGCAGCAAAAGGTTGACGGCATTGAAAAACTGCTTGAACGACATGAGCGGATGTTTCGTGAGGAGTCGGCGCGTGGTCGTGAAGAGGCTGTTACTGGCTCCCGCCTATTGAGGGAAGAGATGACCGGCAGCGTTACGCTGCTGGGGGACTCGCTCTCTAAACGAATGAGCGACATTGCCGGCCTGCAGAAAAATCAACTGGAACTGTTTGCCGCTCAATTGAAGGAGCTTACTACAAGCAACGAAGGAAGGCTTGATAAATTACGCGAAGCTGTTGATGCCCGCCTGCGTCACATTCAGGAAGATAATGCCCGGAAACTTGAACAGATGAGGGCTACTGTTGACGAAAAACTGCATGACACCCTTGAAAAGCGCCTTGGTGAATCGTTCAAGCTGGTTAGTGAACGCCTTGAGCTCGTACAGCGTGGTCTGGGAGAAATGCAGTCACTTGCCAACGGCGTCGGCGACCTGAAAAAAGTGCTGACAAACGTAAAGACACGTGGCACTTTCGGTGAAATTCAATTGGCGAGCCTGCTTGAGCAGATCCTTGCCCCAGGGCAATATGACTCAAATGTGGAAACGAGAAAGGGTAGCGGCCAAAGGGTAGAGTTTGCCCTGAAGCTCCCTGGGCGTGACGGCACCTCTGATGGCATGGTCTGGCTGCCTCTGGATGCCAAATTTCCTCAGGAGGATTATCTCCGTTTGATTGAAGCGGAGGAGGCTGCAGATATATTTGCTGCTGCTGAGGCAAAAAAACAGCTTGATCGTGCGGTAAGAGAGATGGCGAAAAATATCCGGGATAAATATCTGGATCCACCTCATACAACTGATTTTGGTGTCATGTTTCTGCCGACAGAAGGATTATATGCGGAAGTGCTGCGCCTGCCTGGACTCTTTGATGCACTGCAGCGGGAGTTCAAGGTTATGGTGGCCGGGCCGACCACCCTGGCGGCGCTGCTCAACAGTCTACAGATGGGCTTCAGGACGCTTGCCATTGAAAAGCGGTCTGCAGAAGTCTGGAATCTGCTTGGTGCTGTGCGTACGGAATTTTCAAAATTTGGCTTTATTCTGGAGAAAACACGCAAAAAGCTGGTTGAGGCTGGCAATCATATTGATCAGGCGGCAACCCGAACCCGTGTCATTGAACGGAAACTGCGCGATGTGCAGGATGATCCTAACCAGGGGCCAGACGCAGTAGTGGTGGAAGATGTTGTTGAGCTGGAAGGTATAGCTGAAATTTCAGAAGAAGCAACAAAAGATATCGAAACGCAGGTAGCAAAGTCATGATACTGGAAATAAACCAGGAATTCCCCCAACCGCATCAGATCTCACGGGTCGTCGAAAGCCTGAAAGATGGTAAGATAATCGCCTATCCGACTGATACAACTTATGGCATCGGCTGTTCGATCTTCTGTAAAAAAAGTATCGAACTCATCTATCAGATGAAACAGCGTGATCGACGCAAGCCGTTCTCGGTTATCTGCTCATCGCTCTCGGAAATTTCCGAGTATGCCAGAGTCAGTAACTCAGCCTTCAAGATAATTAAACGTTATCTTCCAGGCCCTTATACCTTTGTATTTGAGGCAACACGTGAAGTTCCTGATTTACTGTTAACCAGGCAGAAAACCGTTGGCATCCGTATTCCGGATAACAGAATATGCGTTGACCTTGTCACCGCACTCGGCAATCCGATTATAACTACCAGCGCCAACATCTCCGGAGAGGAGCCTGAGGGGGATCCGCGCAACATCGACAAAACTTTCGGCAAGCAACTCGATTTTATTCTCGACGGTGGTATGTTGACAACAGATGTCAGCTCTGTAGTAAGCCTGATCGGAGCTGTTCCTGAAGTATTGCGAGCAGGCCTTGGCGATGTGTCATGGTGCTCCAGATAATGGAGGTAACTGGTGCGTAAGCGTACCGTAAGAAATGGCATGCGTCTTGTCCTGGCTGCCTTGATCATTATTATAGCTGCTAGCTTCTTTCACTCCGAGGTAACGGACTTTTTTTCATTTTCAGCAACTACCGGGATCAGCCTCTATCAAAACGGCATGTTTTGGGCGTCTGCAATCGGCGGATGTGGCGCTATGGTGACAGTTATGGGCTTCCTGCTTTCACCTCGTAAAAACGAAGCAGAAGTCCGAATCCTTCCCGTTTTTATCGGCATTGTAACCATGATATTCCTCTTTTTTTATCTTCTGTCGAACGTAATGAACAATCCGGACAAAGAGGAGCAAAAGCGTTTACGCCCGGGAGAAACCATCACTATCTGAAAAGACGTTCCATGAAGCTAAACGAGGCGGTATGAATAATTCCAAAATTCCGGATCAATTAAAAACGAACTCTACTGATGACATGGTTGGCTTGAAAGGGCACTTGTTTTCGACTTTTCGAGTCATTTATGCCATTGCAGGCAATTTTATTACCCACAACGGGCCGCTGCGCGCAGCCGCTCTCACATATACCACCGTACTGTCACTCGTGCCGTTTCTTGCCATTGCTTTTGCCGTACTCAAAGGTTTTGGTGCGCAAAATGCTCTGGAGCCGATTCTCCAACAGTTTGCCGGTGATTCTGATGAAACAATTGCTCGAATTATTGCCTACGTAAATAATACAAATGTTAAATCTCTCGGGGCTGTCGGCCTTGTTATGCTTATTGTCACGGTAATATCCCTGATGGACAGTATAAATGAAGCTTTTAATGCCGTCTGTGGGGTTCGTGAAACCCGCACACTGCAAAGGCGCTTCAGTGATTATTTGAGTGTTGTTATCGTTGGGCCGATCCTGCTGCTTGCCGCTACCAGTATGACCTCCTCGCTGCAGAGCCAATGGCTGCTACAGTGGCTGATTCAGAATACCTATCTTGGCGACGCGATCCTGCTGCTGTTCCGTTTATTACCCTATCTCAGCGTATGGATCGCCATGATATTCCTCTATGTTTTTATTCCAAATACCAGAATCAAGTTCAAATCAGCAGTTATTGGGGCGGTTATCGCCGGGACTGCCTGGCAACTGGCTCAGTGGGGCTACTTTTACTTTCAGGTCGGTGTTGCCAACTATAACGCGATTTATGGTACATTGTCGGCGCTTCCGGTTTTGCTGGTCTGGATCTATACGAGCTGGCTCATCGTGCTTTTCGGTCTTGAAATCGTGTTTGCCCATCAACAGCGTGGACAGGGGGGCACGAGAAGCAGTGACTTTCATTTAAATGCCACGGCACGAGAGGAGCTTGCCGTAGCGGTTATACTACAGGTAAGTCTTCAATTTCAAAAAGGGGGAACTCCGCCGCCTGCCAGAGTGATCGCTGATAAACTGAATGTCCCGATAATGCCGGTCGAGTCCGTTATCAGTGAATTGGAACAGCTTGGCTATCTTGTTTCGACCGCTGGAAGCGAAACAGGCTGCTGGCTACCATCACGCGACCCGACTGAAGTGCAGGTAAGCGAAATCCTTTGGGCGTTACGCGGTGATTCTGCACTTCAGACAACAACTCCGGTATTCCAGCTTGCTGAAGACGTAGTACGCCAGGGGTGGGACGGATACCGTTCCGGTCTTAAAGATGTAACGATCCGAGATTTGCTCCAGAAGGTTGCATCTTCAAAATAAATGTATGAATGCTGATTGCAGTAATTGGAGGTTTGTTTGAATAAAATTATGGTATTTCTTATTGCCGGATGGTCCGGTTTTTATATCATGGCTATCGAGTTACTGAGTGGGCGTATACTGGCTCCTAATTTCGGGAGCAGCATTTATGTATGGGGCGGAGTTATCACGATCTTCATGCTGGCTCTGTCAATCGGCTATCTGCTCGGGGGGAGACTCTCTCTGCATAGCCCGACACTACGAAGGCTTTCGTTAATATTGATAATTGCCGCCACTACAACCACTCCGGTGATATTTGCTGCTGATATGGTGCTTGATGCAATATTTAATCTTGAAATTGATCCGAGGTACGGTTCGCTACTGTCGGCGGCTATACTTTTCTTTCTGCCTACTGTGATCTCCGGAATGATATCGCCTTATGCGGTGCGCCTTTTGGTTTATGATTCGAAAAGCAGTGGGCATTCAGCCGGTCTGTTGTATTTTGTATCAACCTTCGGAAGCGCTCTCGGTACAATACTTACATCTTTTTATCTGGTTATGTGGTTTGAGATGAATAAAATCGTATGGGGTTTGATAGCAATTTCGTTGGCTATCAGTGCCCTGGCCTGGCTGATTAACGACACCGGAAGGACTCATGACGATGCGTAAGGACATTCCGCTAATAATATTGGCGTTGCTGGTTGCGGCATCATCTGCATGGGCTATTGCCCCGGAAAAAATCGTACACACGGAAAATTCTCTGTACAGAAATATCGTTGTCTATGAACAAAACGACGAACGCTGCATGCGGTTCAGCCGAGCCCGACTTTCCAGGCAAAGTTGCATTTCTCTCAACAATCCGGATATGCATGCTTTTGACTACACTCGCATGATGCTGGGGGCGCTCTACCTGAAGCCTGAGCCGAAAAAAATACTTATCATCGGCCTTGGAGGCGGCACGATCCCTATGACACTATCTCGCATTGTGCCAAATGCCGAAATCGATTCCGTAGAGATAGACCCGGCAGTTGTAAGGGTTGCTAAAAAGTTTTTTGGATTCAACATGACTCCAAGAATGCAGGTGCATGAGGAAGATGGGAGAGTATTCATCAAGAAGGCTGTCAAGCACGGCATAAAATATGACATGGTCATGCTGGATGCCTATGACAACGAGTACATACCGGAACATCTCCTGACCAGAGAGTTTCTTGCTGAGGTGAAAAAAGTACTGACATCTGATGGCGTCCTGACTGCCAACACACATTCAACGAGTGGACTCTATGGTAACGAATCAGTTACCTACGAAGCGGTATTTGGAAGGTTCTACAACTTGAAACGCTCCAACAGAGTGATAATTCTCAAAGTTGACGGACTGCCAACAACAAAGGAACTTGACAAGAATGCAAAGCTGCTTGAGGCAAAACTGAAACCATTTGGTGCGGGGGCATCATATCTGCTGCCGCTATTTTCGTTGCAACAAGATTGGAATAAGGGGGCACGAGTGCTAACGGATCAGTACTCGCCGTCTAATTTATTGAATGCGAAATAGATTCAAATGTTTCCGGCATTAAATGGTGGCGGTCTTTCACATTCACCTCAAACCACCAGCTTTAACTCACTTATCAACTCCCGCAACTTATCAAACGAAACCGGCTTGACCAGGTAGCCATCACACTGTTGTCTGAATGAACCCATAATATGGTCAGAATCTTTCATGGCTGAAATCATAATAATCCTGGTTGCAGCAAGACCTTGTTGTTCTTCAATAATCCGTATGCGCTTGAGAACTTCCTGACCGTCCATCTCGGGCATCATAATATCAAGCATAATCAGGTCATACGGTTTACCTCCCTCTACTGCCAACATGAACGCTTCAATAGCCTCCGATCCATTAGTGGCTACGTCACATCCA
>CAYQMO010000175.1:0-8208 GCA_964418315.1 uncultured Geobacter sp.
GCGCGAAGATCAGGAATATCGCCGGAGATGAAACCATTTTTACGCTGTGACCGATTTAAAACAAAACCAAGGAGTTACCCGCATGTCACAAAACATTCTTGAAGCCCTTGCCGAGCGCATACTGGTTATAGACGGCGCCATGGGCACCCAACTGCAGACGTACAACCTGACCGCCGATGATTTTGGCGGTGCTGAATATGAGGGGTGCAATGAACACCTGACCCTGATTCGTCCCGATGTTATTGAGGGGGTTCACCGCGCCTATCTGGCCGCAGGGGCCGATATCGTCGAAACCAACACCTTTGGCGCAACCGATATCGTTCTTGCCGAATACGGACTGCAGGATCATGTCTTTGAGCTGAACCGGCAGGCGGTGCTGATCGCCCGCCGCGCCTGCGCTGCCTTTGCCACAGAGGAGAAACCGCGCTGGGTAGCCGCTTCAATGGGGCCGACTACGCGTACCATCTCGGTTACCGGCGGCGTGACCTTTGACCAGTTGGTACAGGCTTTTCGGGGGCAGACGTTGGGGCTGCTGGCTGGCGGCGTTGACCTGCTGCTGCTGGAGACAGCTCAGGACACCCTGAATCTCAAGGCCGCCGCCGAAGGGATTCGTCTGGCGTTTGCCGAGAGCGGGCAGCGTGTGCCGCTGATGATCTCCGGTACGATTGAGCCGACCGGAACGATGCTGGCCGGGCAGGGGGTTGAAGCGCTCTACGTCAGTCTGGCACATCTGGAGGAGAGCCTCGGGCTGATCAGCATCGGCCTGAACTGCGCCACCGGGCCGGAATTCATGACCGATCATCTCCGCACACTGTCGGAACTGGCCAACTGCCATGTCTCAGTATATCCGAACGCCGGTCTCCCCGATGAGAACGGCAACTACGCCGAATCGCCAGACTCACTGGCTGCCAAGCTCTCCCGTTTTGTCGATGAAGGGTGGCTGAACATCGTTGGCGGCTGCTGCGGCACAACTCCGGCCCACATCGCCGCCATAGCGCGGATGGTGGCCGGCAAGCCGCCGCGTTGTCCCGCTAAGATCCGCCGTCGCGTTGTCTCCGGGATTGAAGCCCTTGTGATAGAAAATGATACCCGTCCGCTGCTGGTAGGTGAACGGACGAACGTGATCGGCTCACGTAAATTCAAGAATATGATCGTGGCGGAGCGTTTCGAAGAGGGTGCCGAAATTGCGCGGGATCAGGTCAAAAATGGAGCTCAGGTGATTGACATCTGCGTGGCCAATCCTGATCGAAACGAGTCCTCGGATATGACCCGCATTCTGGAGTTTCTGCCCCGCAAGGTGCGGGCACCGATCATGATCGACTCCACCGACCCGCAGGTCATGGAGCTGGCTCTGCAGCGGCTGCAGGGGAAATGCCTCTTTAATTCGATCAATCTTGAGGATGGCGAGGGGCGCTTCGCTCAGGTTTCTGACCTCATTCATCGCTACGGCGGCGCCGTGGTGGTTGGCTGCATCGACGAAGACCCGCAGCATGGCATGGCGGTCACCCGGGAGCGCAAGCTGGCGGTGGCCAGGCGTTCATACGACCTGCTGGTCAACAAATACGGCCTCCGCCCGGAAGATCTTATCTTCGACCCGCTGGTGTTCCCGGTCGGAAGTGGTGACGCCGCCTATATCGGTTCGGCGGTAGAAACCATTGAAGGGGTGCGGCTGATCACAGAGGAATTTCCTGACTGCAGTACCATTCTGGGGATTTCCAATGTCTCCTTCGGCCTGCCTCAGCCGGGACGTGAGGTGCTGAACGCCGTCTTTATCCATCACTGCGTCAAGGCCGGTCTCACCTACGCCATCGTCAATACCGAAAATCTCGAACGGTACGCTTCCATTCATCCCGATGAACTGCGCTTGGCAGAGGATCTGATCTTCTGGCGCGGTGAAGATCCGGTAGCCGTCTTTGCCGCAGCCTTCCGCGACAAGAAGCCGGTTTCCCACGCCCCGGCGGCAGAGCTGCCGCTGGACGAGCGGCTGTCACTCTACATAGTCGAGGGGGTCAAAAACGGTCTGACGGCTGACCTCGATGCTGCACTGGTGAGGGGTGACAGACCGCTCGACATCATCAATGGACCATTGATGGCCGGTATGGCCGAAGTAGGGCGGCTCTTTAACGATAACCAACTGATTGTTGCCGAGGTGCTGCAGTCGGCAGAAGCGATGAAGGCAGCCGTGGCGCATCTGCAGCAGTATCTGGAGAAGGGTGAAAGTTCCAGTAAGGGGAAGATGCTTCTGGCAACGGTCAAGGGAGATGTCCACGACATCGGCAAAAATCTGGTTGAGATAATCCTCTCAAACAACGGCTTTGAAGTTGTCAATCTCGGAATCAAGGTCGGGTCGGAGACGCTGATAGAGGCAGCCCGGCGTGAGCAGCCGGACTTCATCGGTCTCTCGGGACTGCTGGTAAAGAGCGCCCTGCAGATGGTAACGACAGCGGCAGATCTCAAGGAGGCAGGCATAAACGTGCCGCTGATGGTTGGCGGCGCGGCACTCTCCCGCAACTTCGCCGACAGCCGCATCGCTCCGGCGTACGGCGCGCCGGTGCTTTATGCCAAGGATGCCATGGCCGGCCTGGAGCTGGCCAATCGCCTCTTTGATCCGGCTGAACGCGCAGCTCTGCTGGATGAGCTGGCACTGCGTCAGCAGACGACAGTGGCAAGCCGTCTGACTAGTCAGACTTGTCCGACCGGTCAGACAAATAGTAACAGCCAACTGCCTGAAGCGCCAATCCTGCCTCCCCCTGATTTTGACAAGCACATTCTGCGCGACATCCCGCTGAAGCAGGTACTCCCCTTCCTGAACCGCCAGATGCTCTACAGCAAGCACCTCGGCTTGATCGGATCGGTCGAAAAGCTGCTGGCTGCGGGGGATGAAAAGGCTCTCAAACTGCACGAGGCAGTGGAGGAGATGCTGGCAAAGATCGAGCGGGAGGGGTTGATACAACCGCAGGCGCTCTACCGCTTCTATCCGGCCAACAGCGAAGGGAACGAGCTGATACTTTTCGATCCGACTGATCAGGATAGTGAAACCATGCGCATCAACTTCCCAAGGCAAGCCGCAGGAGAACGACTCTGTGTTGCAGATTTTGTCCGTCCGGGCGCCGGCACATTACGGGACAACATGGCGCTATTTGTGGTCAGTTGTGGCATGGGAGTCAGGGAAAAAAGCGAGGCGATGAAGGAAGCGGGCGATTATCTGAATTCACATCTGCTGCAGGCGCTGGCACTCGAACTGGCTGAAGCCACCGCCGAATTCCTGCACAAGCGGATCAGAACATCATGGGGCATCATCGACGATCCGGCACTCAGCGTTAAGCAGATATTCAATGCCGAATATCATGGTATTCGTGTCTCTTTCGGCTATCCGGCCTGCCCGGAACTAAGCGACCAGCAGAAACTGTTCCGGCTGCTGGAGCCGGAAGCGATCGGAGTACAGTTGACTGACGGCGACATGATGGATCCGGAGGCTTCTGTTTCGGCACTCGTCTTTCATCATCCTCAGGGGCGCTATTTTGACGTGTCACGGTGAGGATCAACTGAAAGATGATTCCGCCACTACCAGCCGGTTGCGCCCCCCTTCCTTGGCGCGGTACATGGCCGCGTCAGCGCATTTCAACAGCAGCTTTTCGTCGCTCCCGTGTTCCGGAAAAATCGCTATGCCGATGCTGGAAGAGATGCTGATGGGGTGACCGGCGATGTCGAAAGTCTGGTTGAGTAATTGAAGGATTTTTTCTGCAACGAGCGCGGCGTCTCCGACTGCTTCAATTTCCTGCAGGATTACAACAAATTCGTCTCCTCCCACCCTTGCCACGGTATCCGACTCGCGCCGCAGGCATTCCCTCAAGCGGCTCGCCACCTGCTCCAGCAGCAGGTCGCCTACTTGATGCCCGAGCGTGTCATTGACCGGCTTAAATTTGTCGAGATCGATGAACATCAGCGCCATTTGGGATTTATCACGGCGCGCCTTTGCTATGGCCTGATGCAGACGGTCGGAAAAAAGGGTTCTGTTCGGGAGACCTGTAAGCAGGTCGTAATGCGCCAGGTACTGGGTACGCTCCTCGGTCGCCTTGCGCTCGGTAATATCAGAAAATACAGCGACATAGTTGGTCGGCAGACCCATGTCATTGCATACCCGTTTGAGAGAAAGCCATTCCAGATACAGGTTGCCATCCTTGCGGCGATTGCGGATTTCGCCTTGCCAGGCACCAGTAGCAAACAAACTCTGCCACATATCCTGGTAAAACTCCGCCGATTGAGTGGCGGAGGCAAGCACCTTCGGATCCTTGCCGATAACTTCATCCGGTAAATAACCGGTGATGCGCGTGAACGCGGGATTAACAGAGACGATTCTATTTTCCAGGTCAGTCACTACGACCGCTTCGTCCATGGTGTTTAAAACTGTGGCGGCAAGCCGCAACTTGTCTTCACGTTGATGTCGCTCGGTTATGTCGCTGTGTGTGCCGATCATGCGGAGCGGTTTCCCTTCCGGATCGCGCGACACCACCATACCTCGCGAAAGAACCCATTTCCAGCTCCCATCCTTGCACTGCATGCGCCTCTCACTGGTATAGATCGGCTGCTGGCCGGCGAAATAGGCTTCCCGTTCCGCAGCCACCTGATGCAGATCGTCGGGGTGGATTCGCACGGACCAGGATTCCTGATTATCGACCAGTTCATTTTCGGCAAAACCGTAAATTTCCTTGTACCGTTTCGAATAGAGCACTTCGCCGGTTTGCAGGTTGCGATCCCAGACGCCGTCGCCAGAGCCTTCCAGTGCGAATTCCCACCGTTCCTCACTCTCGCTAAGTTCTTGCAGATATCGCAGTCGTTCTTCCTCCTGCCGGGTAATTCTGTTCTGTGCCTGTTTCACAACGATAGACAGCACCAGATAAAGCACGGACAGTAGTCCCAGAACCGCACCGACAATATACCACTGCCTACTGCTTATTTGAGCCATTCTCAGGGTTGCATCGCCATAGATTTCGAAGACACCGCTTACCTTGCCGGTTGCAGGGTCGTACAGCGGGATATAGCTTTCAACCAGGTCACGATTCTGTATCTCCCCCTCAAACGCACTGAATGTATTACGATGCGTCAGCTTGGAGCTGCTTCTCCCTTGCAAACCGTCGATGACACCCTTGTTCTTGCTCTTGTCCTCGCCGATCTGTCTTAGTTCGGTTGAATAAGCCGTGATCCCCTTCAAGTTGTATACCTTGACTTTGAAAATGGTAGTGCCCTTGAGAAAAGAGGTTACCTCCTGGTTCATTGCGTCGATTTGAGGTGACTGCTTTTGCTGCCCGGAATCATGCTTTAACTCACTGACGTTTAAAAACAGTTCAAGCTTGTGATACGCCATTTCGTTAGCAATAATCCTGGCTACATTGGCATGCTCACTTTCACAACTGCCGATCATCGCTTCAATGGATAATGTCCGGAAAATGTAACCGAGCAGAGCCGCAACGATCACGAAGGCCATTAGGCTGGTTGCCGTAAAATAACGCATCAGGCTGAAATTCTTCTTGTCGGGAATATTTGCCATGTCGGCCTCTCGTATAAAATCGACATTGTGGATCAACATTATCTACTTGATCCTCGCGGATACTACAGCGCAATGAGGGGTGGGTCAATAGCCATTTTTTCTCAGGCTATCGTATGCCCTCCTTGCGCAGGTAACTCAATAACTCCTGCAGATCCTCCGGCGGTTCAGTCGTAAACTCCATATACTCACCGCTTGATGGATGGATGAAGCCGAGACAACGGGCGTGCAGCGCCTGGCGGCCAAGATGATTGATCATGCAGCGCAACCTGGTATCGGGAATATTGTTGCAGCGTCCACCATCAGGATAGAGCGGATCGCCCAACAGCGGGAAGCCTGCTTCAGTCAGATGAACCCGGATCTGGTGCGTGCGCCCGGTCTCCAGTCTCAGCTCCACTAATGAAACCCTGCCGTAGCGCTCCTTCACTTTCCATCGGGTAACCGCATTTTTCCCGTTTTTAGCCTTGCCGGACATACGCAGCCTCTCGGTCGGATGACGTCCTATGATCCCATCGATTCTTCCGCTATCCTCCGGCGGAGAACCGTAGATCAGTGCCTGGTAAATACGTTTAACGCTGTGTACGCTGAACTGTTCTGAAAGTGCCTGATGCGCCCGGTCATGTTTTGCTGCCACCAATACGCCGGAGGTTCCCTTATCCAGGCGATGGACGATACCTGGACGCAGTTCGCCACCGATACCGGCCAGATCACTACAGTGTGCCAACAGGGCGTTTACCAGTGTGCCCCCGGTGTTGCCTGCCCCTGGGTGCACCACCATTCCGGCAGCCTTGTTGATAACGATCAGATCGCTATCCTCATACAGGATATCCAGCGGGATAACCTCGGCCAGCGGTTCGGCAGGGAGCGGCGGTGGGATGTCCACATCTATCTGCTCACCCCCTTTCAGCTTGAGGGAGGTGCGCACCAGCTTACCATCAACCATTACATTGCCGGTTTCTATGAGTCTCTGAACAGTAGCCCTGGATTCTCCGATCTCTCTGCAGAGAAACAGATCAATTCTGGTAGGTTCGTTTTCAGTTGGAAAAATGAATGAGTGATGATGCATAGCTAAAACTCCATAAACAGCAAAGGCGCACCGATGCGGAACGCCTTTGCAAAAATAGTCTGTGTAGCGATTAGTTACCAGATGGATGATTCAATTTTCCCGGCCCGTTTGATAAGGACATCAACAATGGCTGTGCCGAAGATGACTTCCGGATTGATAACTGTGGAAACACGCGATAGAAAGTGCTGACGCCCCTCTTCAAGCTCTTCTTTGAGAAGATCAAAAATAGTGTCGTTCTTAATACCTGTCTCAACCTTTTCCTTATTATACATTGCCACGTCGGAGAGTATGGCTCTGGCCAGTCGCTTTGCCTGATCCGGATTATCAATCAAGTTCATGGGTAATCTACCTCAATCTGCCGGGGGGGTGGTTTGCATACGCCCTGTCGCGTATACCCCGAAAATAACGCCGACGCACCATAGCACTATTTTATCCGTAATGCAAAGTAGATGCTTGCATCACCACGCCTGACCAGAATTGTCAGGCTGCCGGTCCGTCCTGCCTGCTGAAGCATCCTGGCATATTCAGTCGTATTTGCTGTCCTGTAGCGGTTAATCGAAACAATCACGTCACCCCGCTTAATACCTGACTCCGCTGCCGCTCCACCCCTGACGGCGTCAATGACCACAACACCGTCACCCTGTTTACTGTTTTCAACTATCAATCCGAGCAGATCGGCTTCACCCTCATGATGTTTTCCACCTCGCTCCTGCTTTTGACGGTGTTTGGGGGCGCTCTCTACATTTGCCAGGGTAATGCTCAGCTCAAGCGTTTTGCCGTCACGGAAGAGGGAAATTTTGACGTCTTTGCCGATTTCTGCTTCGGCAACCAACCTTTGAAGGTGGGAGGGATCCTTGACTTCACGGCCGTTCAAGCCAGTAATAACGTCCCCTTGTTGAACTCCGGCCTTATCAGCAGGCCCCCCCTTTATGACATCATTGACCAGTGCGCCTTTAGCCTCTTTCAGGCCGAAGGATTTCGCCAGATCTTCTGTTAACGGTTGGATGGTAACACCGATGTAACCACGGCTGACGCTCCCTTTGGCGATTAACTGGGTAAAAATCGGCTTGGCCATGTTAACCGGAATTGCAAATCCGATCCCCTGCCCGGAGGCAACAATGGCGGTGTTGATGCCAACCACCTCTCCATAAATATTAAGAAGCGGGCCACCCGAGTTGCCAGGGTTGATGGAGGCATCCGTCTGAATGAAGTTTTCATACGTTTCGATACCCATATTTGAACGCCCGGTCGCTGAGATAACGCCGACCGTCATGGTGCGATCGAGGCCGAACGGATTGCCGATGGCAATGGCCCACTGCCCGACTTCAAGTTTGTCGGAATCTCCCAGAACCGCTGTCGGAAGATCTGCGGCATCGATCTTAATCACAGCGATGTCGGTTTTCTGATCGCCCCCCACCACTTTGGCGTCATACACCTTGTCGTTTGATAATTTGACCTGAATGCTCTCTGCATCCCGCACGACATGATCGTTGGTCACGATGTAGCCGTCCTTGCTGATCAAAAAACCGGAACCGAGGCTTTTACTCTGGCGGGTCTGCGGGGAGCCAAAAAAATCTTCAAAGAAAGGGTTGGCTTC
>CAYQMO010000176.1:0-8120 GCA_964418315.1 uncultured Geobacter sp.
CAATCGCCGACAGGTTGTGAGTTGATTTGTGAGTGGCGAAATCCATTTGAGATTGAGACTGGCTCACTGTATCTCCACGTTCAGGGAACTGCCTGTTTGTCGGATACGGGTTGCAGTAAGGAATTTGTTCTTTGGCTGAGAGGAGTCGAAAACCATCATCCAGCAATTCATGGGGAATGTCGTTTAAAAACCGAGATACTTTGTTAAACTGCTCCTGGCCGAACAGGTATCTCCGGCGGGCATTAAGAAGATAGAGTCGCTCGCGCGCCCGGGTCATGCCGACGTAACAGAAGGGGTAACCCATAAAAAGGCTGCTGTCAACGGCAAAACGTTCCCTAGGGGAACAACCGGGGTCAGTTCACACTTTCGGCATTCTCTCGTCGCTGCTCCCTGCGTGTGCGAGGACAAGAACGGCTCAGATAATCTCAACCTCTTTTAAGCTCAGTCCGGTAATATCGACAATTTCCTTAGTAGTCATCCCTTTAATCCACAGCTTTAATGCAACTTTACACTTTTCTTGCCGACTCGATGATGTTTGTGCCCGGTCCACCATCGTACGGTGATGGCCGTTCCATCATAAAGATAACTTCGGCAAACGATTTGGTTATTTCAGCACAACTACTTGAGAATCCGGCTTCGCGTTATACAATCCTCTTCAGCCACGGCAACGCCGAAGATATTGGTGATCTCTCGTGGTTTCTAAAAGAGTTTTATCGCCGCGGATTTGGTGTTATAGTCCACGATTACAGCGGTTATGGCACAAGACGGCACGACGATTCGAGATGCTTGTAGAGAGCAGTAACAAGTGAGCGGCAACTTTATCATTTGAAGGAGTAAAATAATGGCTGATACATGGATGACTGACATCACTCACTTTCTTGATGAAGCTGGAGAGATGATAGTAGAGCCACATCAAGCTCGCAAGCTCGGAGAGTATTTTGCAGCAATCATCATGATGGCATCCTTTCCTGACCCGGATTATCCTCGTGAATACTTGGTAAGATGCCGCAGAAAGCCAAATAGAAAGCCATGCCTGGAGGAGATAGCCGGATGGATTGAGCCTGAGACGGAAGATATCTATTGGATATGCCCGAAATGCAAAGACAAGGGAAGAATATGCAACTGGCGCGGCACGATGTGGGATGTGAGTGAATTGGAAGAAATCGTCCATTGAGTCAAACTACTCCCTACAAAGACGGCGGTTGGCGGGACAACACCCGGAGCATGGCGGACTTTGAGGCACAGAACTTGCTTTTTCAGAAGGATGACTCTGCGTATGTCGGGAAGATATTGAAGAAAGTGGTGGTGTAGGATAAGCTAATCAATCAAAAGAGAACGGCAAATATGTTGTATAGCAGCAGTTATCTTATTCCAGAAGAGAAGGGGATGCCAGAAAATGTCATTTGAACCCAGACCAGTTTATATTGCTGCTTCATGGATGGCTCCGGTAGGTCGCTATACCGGAAAAGAAAAGGAGAAACTTTCCTTCCTGGAGTTGTCAGAGCTAAGTAGAAAAGTTTTTGAGGACAGTTCTGTTCGCCTTCGTGATATTGAAGCCGTTATTGTTGGCAGTCAGAATCCTGCTGCATTTTCAGGAGTTGATAACACCGCTGCTAAAATATCCGGAATATTGGGCATTTCCGGAGCCCGCTCAGTTCTTGTCGATACCGCTTCTTCGTCCGGTGCTTCTGCCTTTGAAAGTGCCTATCTGGAAATAGCATCGGGGCGATTTGATTCTGTCCTGGCTATTGGTGTCCAGAAGATGAGTGATGCATCTACATTGGAGTCAACTCGAATTATTGCCGGGGTTATTGATAGAGATGAGGCTGAATTCGGTCTTACAATGCCGGCTTGCGGTGCGCTGGTCGCCCGCGCTCTAAAGGAACACCTCCACCTTTCTGAAGAAGAGTGGACCGCTTACTCGGCTCTTCTTACTCAACGTAGCCAGCGTTTTGCAGCCAGAAATTCAAATGCCCATCTAAATATTCAAGTCGAGTTAAATGATTATTATTCACAAATTGTTGATGGCAGGAATTATCCGTATTGGTATCCGCTACGCTACCACGACTTCTGTCCTATGTCCGATGGTGTTGCTGCAGTAGTTCTTACATCACGCCCTCAGGACGTTCGCGTTAGCGGCGTTGGCAGTGCAACTGATATTCCGACGATTGCAGATAGAAATTATTTCCATTCTTTTCCTGCCACTGTCATTGCTGCGGGCTATGCTTATGGGATGGCCGGCATAAAGGATATCCGCTCGTTTGCCGGAAAGCTTCACGTGAATATGCACGACCCCTTCAACGGTTTTGGACCGATAAATATGGTTGACCTTGGCATTGTCAGCAAAAGACGATTACTGGATGCCCTGCTGGACGATTCGCTGACCGGTGAAAACGGCGCTTTTCCAACAAACCTCACTGGCGGGCTGAAGGGGAGGGGGCATCCTCTGGGGGCTACTGGCATGATCCAGATTGTAGAAAACCATCAACTGATGATGGATGCAGGTTTTTCTGCCGGATTGTCGCATTCTATTGGCGGACCGATTAATAATAACGTAGTGACATTGCTGGAACGTACCGATCATTATGAGTCGAGAATTCACAGAAAATATAAGCCGTGGGGTCTTCCGTCTCTTGGGAGAATGAAGCCAAAGGGCGTCGCTATGGAGTCACTTTTGGCTAAGGAGCACGCTGTAACCGGTACTTTTACTTCAGCAACCGTCAGGTTCCATCATAAAACCGGCATACCTGAAGTGGTTGTAATTATAGTCGCTTGTCGCTTCGAAGATGCAACATATAAGTTTCTTTTTGGCGTTCCGGGTGAATATTACTCGCATATATCTGCCTGTCATCCTGGAGAACCGGTTTCTATTGAAAGGGTTGATGGCGTGCTGATGGTTAATAGCATACCGGTTACCAGATTCTATACACGTACAATGAATGGTCTGGTTGAATTGGCAAGTAGTAGCTGGAAAAAACTTGTCGGGAAGAGAGCATAGTCCAGAAAGTTTCCGCTAAAATCATAGATGAGATAGGATGCCTTGCTGAAATCGCTTTTGAAGTGGTAATAAAACCGGGTTGGATAAATTTATGAGGTATTTTACTGCGGAAGATAGTTTGGCTAACGAATTATCTGTTATTTATAAGGTTTTGTGACACAACTACACGGGTTGCTTTGACAATTCAAGCGCGAGCCGATAAACGCGTTCATCCAACTCTTTGAAATTAACGATATTCCAATTAGTGACGACTTTTTTGGTTTCTTGCCAATAGATGGACGTTTTTTTTGGGAAAAAATAAAAACCTACAATAACTACAGCCATACCTTTGTGACTTTCATCTGCTACCAATGCCGATACTTCGTGTTTATTACCAACTTCGTCGAAGTAAAAGAGCTGGATCACTTTCGATTCTGATGAGTGATAACGAATATTGCGCCGCTTTTCCATTTTGAATTACCCCTCTCATTTCACTCTGCAATAAAAAAGGATACGAATTTGCTTTTCAGCGGGGGGTGACAATACCACCCGCGTAAAAAGGTATCAATAGAAAAATAGATAACGAACTGGAGTTGTGGTAAAATAGAAATTGAATTCTGATGAGGTGATATTATGGCTACACGTATTGAAAAAGATTCAATGGGGGAAATGGCGGTTCCGGTGGATGCCTATTACGGCGCCCAGACCGCCAGGGCTCTGTGCAATTTTCCTATTTCCGGGTTGAAGCCGCACCCTGCCTTCGTCTGGGCGACCGTGACGATCAAGAAGTGTGCGGCACAGGCCAATATGAGTACCGGTCGACTCTCAGCCGAGATTGGTGTTGCCATTGTCGCCGCTGCTGATGAGGTACTAGCGGGAGCACTGGCGGATCAGTTTGTCGTTGACCCGTTCCAGGCTGGTGCCGGTACCTCGCACAATATGAATATTAACGAGGTGCTGGCCAACCGCGCTCTGGAACTGCTGGGGCGTCAAAGAGGAGATTTTTCCACTCTGCACCCGAATGATCATGTCAACATGGCTCAGTCTACCAATGATGTTATCCCGACCGCCATTCGTCTTGCGTCGCTCGAAATGCTTGATCCTCTGCTGGAACAGCTTGAAGGGCTGGAACTGACACTGGCCGCCAAGGCGGAAGAGTTTGATCATATCCTCAAGTCGGGGCGCACCCACCTGCAAGATGCGGTGCCGATCCGAATGGGGCAGGAGTTCGGTGCATACGCCGCCGCCATCCGTAAAAATCGTGAAGGTCTGGAGTCCTGCATCCCGGCTCTGCTTGAATTGGGAATCGGTGGCACCGCTGTTGGCACCGGTCTGAATGCCGAACCAGCCTATATCTCGGCGATGATTGCGGAGCTGACGACGGCGACCGGCTTTCCACTGGTTGCCAGCCCTGATCTGTTTGAGGCGATGCAGAACATGGATCCCTTTCTGGCACTCTCGTCCAGTCTGCGTCGTACGGCGGTCAACCTTGGGCGTATCGCCAACGATCTGCGCCTTCTGGCTTCCGGTCCGCGCACCGGACTGGATGAGATCATCCTACCCGCCATTCAGCCCGGCTCTTCGATTATGCCGGGGAAGATTAACCCCTCTATGGCCGAAATGACCAACATGGTCTGCTTTCAGGTGATGGGGTGCGATCAGGCTGTGCTGCTGGCGGCGCAGGCAGGGCAGTTGGAACTGAATGTCATGATGCCGCTGATATCCTGGAACCTGACTTTTTCACTGGAGCTGCTCAAGAATTGCGTGCAGAAATTCAACGAATCCTGTATAAGCGGAATCGTTGCCAACGAAGGTCGCTGTCGTCGCTATCTGGACGACTCTCTCGGCCTGGTAACGGTTTTCGCTCCATACATTGGCTACAACGCTTCGGCAGCCATTGCCAAGGAATCGGTCGCCAGCGGAAGGAGTATCCGTGAAATTGTCCTGGAGCAGGGGTTGATGGCAGTTGAAGAGCTGGAAAAAATCATGCAGCCGGAACATTTGACTGCACCGGGACTGCCGAAACAGTAGTTTTGATGAGCACCACCACACACAAAGGAGAGTAACAGATGAAAGAAGAAGTACTGAGGGTTCTTGAAGAGGTGCGCCCAGGTCTGAAGGCCGATGGCGGCGACGTTGAACTGGTTGAAGTAACAGAGGATGGTATAGTAAAGGTACGCCTGAAAGGTGCCTGCGGTAGTTGCCCTATGTCAACGATGACCCTGAAAATGGGTATCGAACGCGCCATGAAAGCACAGATTCCAGGCGTCAAGGAAGTCATCGGGGTTTAATCATCGCCGGTGATATTTTCCTCAAACGCCCCTCCAGCAGCGCTGAAAGGGGCGTTTGGTTTTGACCTGAACCTTTCTATCCAGCGGTCGTGAGCGTTATTGCCGCAGCTACCACATAACGAACAAGTTTGCCGATAGCGACCAACAGAGAAAACATCCAGAAATTGATCCGCAATACTCCCCCCGCCAGACAGAGCGGGTCTCCGATTATCGGCACCCAGGAGAAGAGCAATGAATACACGCCAAAGCGCCGGTAATACCCTTTGGCCCGTTCCTGCTGCTGCGGCGAAATACGCATAACCTTTTCTATCAGCCAACTCCCACCCCAAATGCCAATCAGATAGGTCACCACGGCTCCCAGGTAGTTGCCAACGGTAGCAACAGCAACTGTCGTTACGGGACCATAGCCACTGGCCAACATCATTACCAGCAGCCACTCCGAGCCAAGCGGCAGCAGCGTGGAAGCGAGAAAGCTCATGAAGAAAAGTGAAGCATAGCCGGGCTGGTTGAGCCAGTCATGCAGCATGACGGTATATGTCAGAAATTGATTGTCAAAATGACTCAAGTTGCTACAATGCTCCGCTCATTTTATCTGGCATACTCTGGACATTGTAGCGATAAATCCAGTTTCGGCAAGGGGGAACAATGCTGAAAGGAAAACCGGCGAAAAAATATTCTCAAGCGGGGCGGCTGCACTCTATTATCCGTCTGCTGGAAACCAGGTGCGGCCTGACTTTGGATGAACTGGCAGAAGAGTGCGACGTAGATCGGCGCACCATTCACCGCGATCTGAATGCTGTGGAACAGGCCGGTTATACGCTGACTACGGAGTGGAGTGATGGGAAAAAGGTCTACAGCTTCCTGACCCGGTCTCGGAACCTCCCACCGATTACCTTTACTCTGCCGCAGTTGATGTCGCTATACCTGCTCCGCTCCCTCGGCGCCCACCTGGCAGGCACACCGTTTCAGACCGAGATTGACGAGCTGTTCAAAACCGTTCACTCCGTTCTCCCGGATCGTCATGCAGCACATCTGGAGCGTATTGCGAGGGTTTCGCTGCCGTTGCTGCACGGAGCAAGGGACTACTCCCCGGCAGCCGTCTTTGTGGGTGATCTGCAGAAAGCACTGCTGCAGCAGTACCGCATCCGGCTGAAATATGCGAAGAAGGGTAAGGGCGAAGAAGATTTATATGAGGTTGAGCCCTATACGCTGGTCTTCCACAAGGGGGGGATTTATCTGCTCGGGAATACAATAAACCGTTCCGGCATGCGTCTGTTTGCCCTGGAACGCATCCGTGGGATAGATATTACCCGCCAGCGCTTTGAGATACCTGACAGCTATCAGCCGGAAGCCCATTTCAGCACCGCTTTTGGTCTGGTGAGCGATACCCCGATGAGGGTGCGGGTTCGCTTTTCTGCCAAGATTGCTCACTCAGTCAAGGATCGGATCTGGATGCCGGAGCAGAAGGTCAGCATCGATCCGAATGGGCGAGTGGTCGTCGAATTTGAGGCGGCAGGGCAGATGGAGCTGATTTCCTGGATACTCTCCTACGGCATTCACGCCGAGGTACTGGAGCCGCCGGAACTGCGCAAGGAGGTCAGACGTCAGGTGAAAGAGATGCGTGAGATGTATCGGGGTAAGGAGAAGGAAAAAAGAGAGAAGAAAATCAAATTGGCCTGAATATTCACGAGGAAGAAATGAAACAGAAAACCATCTTTACCTGTCAAAAGTGTGGTAGCCAATCCCCCAAATGGCTCGGTAAATGCCCTGACTGCGGGGCATGGAACAGTATGGTGGAAGAGACTGTCATCAAGGTTTCGGATACACAACGCTCGACAGGAAGCGTACAGCCGATACCGATTTGTGATGTCCCGCCGCAATCCGAAACCCGGAGGCCGACCGGTATCGGAGAGCTCGACCGGGTACTTGGCGGCGGCATTGTACCCGGCTCACTGGTACTAATCGGCGGAGACCCCGGCATAGGAAAATCGACACTACTGCTGCAGGCGATGCATACCCTGGCGGAGGAGTCGGGTAAAGTGCTCTATGTTTCGGGCGAAGAGTCAGCTTCACAGACCCGTCTTCGCGGTGAGCGGCTCGGTGCTTCCAGCAAGAATCTGCTGATTCTGGCTGAAAACTCCCTTGAAGCAATTCTAAACCAGGCGGCGGCTCTCAAACCGGCTGCAATGGTAGTTGATTCAATCCAGACCGTCTGGACTTCGGCCCTCGAATCGGCTCCCGGCAGTGTCAGCCAGGTGCGGGAATCTGCCGGCAAGCTGATGCTGCTTGCCAAGGGGAGCGATATCCCGATATTCATTGTCGGTCACGTGACAAAAGATGGATCGATAGCCGGTCCACGGGTGCTGGAACATATGGTTGATACTGTGCTCTATTTTGAAGGAGACGGCAGCCACCCCTTCCGGATATTGAGAGCGGTCAAAAACCGCTTCGGTTCTACCAACGAAATAGGTGTTTTTGAAATGAAGCAGGAGGGACTGTGCGGAGTGGCAAACCCTTCTGAGCTGTTCCTTTCCGAACGTCCGCTCGGTGTCTCAGGATCGGTCGTAACCACCTCACTGGAGGGGAGTCGCCCGCTATTGGTGGAGCTGCAGGCGCTGGTAACTCCATCTTCGTACGGCGTACCCAGAAGGACAACCATCGGAGTGGATCATAACCGCCTGGCCCTGCTGGTTGCCGTGCTGGAAAAAAAGGTCGGCCTGCATATGACCGGTCAGGACATATTTTTAAATGCGGCCGGCGGCGCACGGCTGAATGAACCGGCAGCCGACCTGGCTATGATTATGGCCGTAGCCTCCAGCCACCTCGACAAAGCCATTCCGCCAGATACGGTT
>CAYQMO010000177.1:0-8073 GCA_964418315.1 uncultured Geobacter sp.
CTCGAAAAAACAGTAGCCGATATTGTAGCGGTTCCACCGATCCTCATCACTTGCTGCAAAATGGTGCCCGGCCACGCAGTGCAGAGTCACATCCGGAATCGGCGGCAGTTTTGCTATCTCAGCCGTCAGATAGTTTCCGGCGATACCCCAGCCGTGGGTAGTGCCATGAGGCATTGCGACGTTCATGACCATCCTTCCGGTGGCAGGTAGTCAGCCAGATTAAAGGCAGTCTGATCCATCTGAACGTTAAGCATTGTGCAGCGCTTACTCCAGTCGTCCGGAAGTTCAAGAGCTGCAAAGTGCTGAACCAGGCTGTCGTACTGTCGCTCCAGAATATGTGAGGAAGGATCCAAACGGCGAATCAGGGCAAGTCCTGAAGGATAAGCCGGTAGCGTGATAACCTCCAGGTCAGGTCTGATGGCCAACAGGCAAGGTATTGCCTTCCAGACATCTCCGGTCCAGAACCATGTGGATGGCTCCCGTGCTGCAACGCGGGCATTGATCGGAAGGCCGTCATGAATCAAAATTATGGAGTCTGGCCCTGCGAATTTTTCAAGGTTGATAAAGTCACGCAGAACCTGGTCAAAGTGATGAAGTCCATCAATGAAGGCAACATCAAAGTGTGGCCGTCCCATCTCCTTAATAACATCGCAGTTTGCAAAGAAATCATCACTGGTCATTTTATAGAGATGTGGATCGTTTTCGGGAGAATTATAGTGAAAATGTTCTTGGCTGGCCGTAGATGGGTCTATACCGAGCGAACGTGTACTGGAGCCGGTCAATGCAAGTGATTTTCCGGTTGCGACGCCGATTTCGATATAGACGCGTGGCAGCCATTTGCGGTGAATGTCCGCCAACAGATCATAGTAGTCAAGCGGCCAGAATCGTTCAGCGACATCGCATGAGAACAATTCAGAAAAGACAGCCTGATTTTCCGGTTGTTGCATGCTCAATTCAAGGCAGATCTCGCGACCCATTTTTATATTTCCGCTCTTTCGATAATAGCTGGCTGCCATAATTTTATACTGGCTTCCTGCGTTAATCAGGGCTGCTGTATTAGCAAATTGCGCCGCAGCTTTACTTAATGATCTCTGTTCACAATCCATGGCGGCAGCGATCATTAAATCAGCCGGATCCTTGAGGATATTAACCATCTGTCCATATACCTTATCTTCAGAAAGATTCCAGTTTTTGCGGTAGAACAGCAACATATCCCCGAGACGACTCAGGCAGTCATTTATCCATGCACTGTTACCTTCATTTACCGTAGATTGCAATAAATCAATTGTACGACTGATGTTTTCCTCAATTCTACGTAAATGTTCCATCTTTTTGCCTCCCATATAATTTACGGTGGTGTCACCATTTCATTGACATAGCTGTCATCCTGAGCGATAGCGAAGGATCTGCTGTTCTTTTTTGATCGTACAACAGTCAAAAGCAGATCCTTCGTACCTCAGGATGACAAAATTTGCTGCCCATACTGTGTTAGAATCCGAGCGCTTATATCTTGGCACTGCTATTGCTAACTTAAGGCTGACTATCCAGCACTTCCCGAACCTTGGCGGCTAGATCTGCCATCAAGAACGGTTTCTGGATGAAATGCATCCCTTCATCCAGCACTCCGTGGTTGGCGATAACGTCAGTGGTATATCCAGACATGAACAGACAGTTGAGGTTCTGATAAATTTCCTGCAGCTTTATTGACAGTTCCATGCCGTTCATTTCGGGCATAACTACGTCGGTAATCAGCAGATTGATCCGACCGATATGCTCCGTTGCCAGGTCGAAAGCCTGCTGCGGGCTGCTGGCTGCCAGTACGGTGTAGCCCAGGTTTTCGAGCATCATGGTGGTCATTTTAAGGATTGCTATTTCATCCTCAACCAGCAAGATGGTGTCATCTCCGGTCAAATGGGGTGCCGCAACGGCTTTCCCCTCTGATGGCATCAGATCACCCAGATACCGTGGGAGGCAGATACTGAATGTCGTGCCGAACCCCGGCTTACTTTGAACTCCGATGAAGCCGTTGTCCTGTTTTACGATGCCGTACACCGTGGCAAGGCCGAGACCGGTGCCCTCACCGACCCCCTTGGTTGTAAAGAACGGTTCAAAAATGTGAGATATGGTCTCCTTATCCATGCCGCTGCCGCTGTCTCTGACGGTGATAGTGATGTAATCGCCGGAGTGGGAGCGATCGTGCTGTTCGCAGTAGTTAGTAAGATTGCAACAGTTGCTGGTTTCAATGGTAATTGTTCCGACGCCGCCAATTGCGTCACGGGCGTTTACGCAAAGGTTGGCAAAAATCTGGTCTATCTGTGACGGGTCGATCTTGACCGGCCAGAGATTCTCCGCAGTATGCAACTTGAGCGAAATGTTCTCACCGATGAGGCGCTGCAGCATGCTGAGTATGCCTTTTACTGAAGCGTTAAGATCCAGCACTTTGGGCACGACAGTCTGTTTGCGGGCAAAGGCAAGCAGTTGCCTGGTGAGGTCGGCGGAGCGTCCGGCTGTGCTGCGGATTACCTCAAGCGAATTAAATACCGGGCTGGCGGAATCCACTTTAATCATCGCCAGCTCCGCATGACCGAGGATGACTGTCAGCATATTGTTGAAGTCGTGCGCCACCCCTCCCGCAAGTCGCCCGACCGCCTCCATTTTCTGCGACTGCTGGAGCTGTCCTTCGAGTTTGAGCTTTTCTTCCTCAGCCGCTCTCCGCCTGGTTATGTCGTGACCGATGCCGATTATGCCAAGAAGCCTTGAGTCATAGTCATACAGTGCCGTTTTGGTCGTTTCCAGCAGCAATCTCTCTCCGCTGTCTGCAAAAGTGACCCACTCCTCGTTGCTGTTTGGCACCCCCCCGGCTATCATGGCCTGACGGTCGTAAAATCGGAAAAGGTCAGCCTGCTCCTTGCAAATGAAGTCGTAATCACTCTTGCCGATGATATCCGCCTCAGAGGCTCCGAAGAAGCGTTCAAACACCTTGTTGCATGAGATATAAAGCCCATCGGCGTCTTTCAGCCAGATCAGATCCGGAATGCTGTTTAGCAGTGTGCGGAAATGCTCTTCACTTGATGCAAGAGCCGTTTCGATCTTTTTCCGCTCTTCAAGCTCTTCTTCCATCTCCATATTGGCTTTTTCCAGCCCCATAGTCTTCTGCCGTATCTGTTCCGACATCTGCGCCAGCGATTTGGAGAGTATCCCCACTGCATCATTGGTTAGAATGGTGGGAGGGTGCAAACTGTAATCGCCGTCGGCGATTCTGTTTGCAAAATAAGCCAGTTTGCTGAGCGGATCGTAGACGAAGCGGATTAGCAGGTAATTGATGAATAGAGTGGCGAGTAAGAAAAAAATGGACGCTATGTGGATCCAGCGACTGATGCGCGTTACGGATGAATAAATATCGTCCACGTAGAAACCGGTTCCGATGACCCATCCCCAAGGGGCGTACTTCTTTACAAACGAGACTTTTGGAAAGAGCAGTGAGGTGACACCGCCATGCTCTGCCGGCTTGGGCCATGAATAGCTGACAAACCCCCCGACCGGGTCTTCAGCAACTTCGTTCATGGCAACGAAGAGATTGCCGTTTTCTACCTTCTCAAAAACCGCTTCGGATGATTTCCGTTTGCCGGTTGCCCTGTTGAATTCCTGAGCATCAAGCGGGTTTCCATCCAGTGACGGAATGGTCGAATGCATGACCATCCTCGGGAAAGGGCGGCTCAGGTCATGGATCCAGAAATACTCCTGTGCGCCGAAGTTCAGCGCCCTGATCATTTTGATCGCCTCGGCCTTGGATATATCCGGCGGTTCATTATCATCCCTGATCTTCTGGTCGTACCTCACCAGTATGCTGAAGGCGACCTCAACCCTATGCTGCATATCGGTCTGACGCGATTTGATCAGATAGTTCTGCAACTGCGGAATCAGAACGGTCTGTACAGCAAGCTCGAATGTGCAGAGGCTGAAGAGCAGTATTAACATGATTTTAGTCTTGATGCTCAAGTTGCGAAATCTGCCGAACATTACCGCTACCCCACTAAAATCTGGCTAAGTTGCTGTTATTTCGTTCGTGGAAAAGTATCCACATTTTTTGTGGATAACCCTGTTGATGCTGTGGATATGTTACATAAACGTCACGCAAAATCAAGCTCTTAATCGGTTTGCACAGAGAATATACATCGTGTGTAACTACCTGTATTTACGTGTCAATAGTTATTTTTATCGAACATTTAAACAGGTCAAAAAGAGTCCGATACATCAAAAGCTAAAAAATAGGCAGTATATCAGCTACTAACGAAAAAACGTGCTGGAGCAACAGGATCTGTACTCCAATTCAGAAGAGAGAAACCAGTCGCACAAACAGCCGTTCAGTCGATCGCAGTAACCGGAAAAAAAGCTCTAAAACTGGCAGATATGTGAACGAAACGCAGGGGTGCCGGATGTAACATGGGCGGGCACCGGCTACAAGTGCGGCAAGACAGCCGGTCAGCAGACGGTCATCGACCATCAAAAGAGAAGAGATGGGAACTCCGGCGAGTTCCCCGACTCTTAGCACTCCGTCGGGAAACGGTTTTTTTCGTATTCCGGCAATGAAGCGGATGGTGGGGAAATTTTTTGCGAACCAATCCCTCCGTTCGTCGGTCGGTTTGTTTGAAAGGATAAACATCCGCTCACCACCAAAAACAGCTTCACACTGTTTCAACCATGCAACTCCAGCCAGTACTGGCATCGGAGCGCCATGATTCGCTAAAACACCGTCAAAATCGAGCGCCAGGGCTGCGATTCCTGATCGTTGCAACTCCTTTGGGTCAAGCTCCGAAATGCTTCTGCTCAATGGGGTGCTGTCGAGAAGCTTACAAAGCTCTCGGCGGTGGCGAAAACCGAGCGAAAAGCCGGCAAGTATGTGGGCAGGAAAGGGCATGTAGTTATCTGCCGTATTTATAGGCAGCGGCGCAAGTCCCTTCACTGGAAACCATGCAGGCGCCGACCGGTGATTCAGGAGTGCAGGCAGTAGCAAAGAGCGGACAGCCGAATGGCGTCAGTTTCCCTTTAAGAACCTCTCCGCAGAGGCATGCCTGGTTTTCAAGCGCTTCCGGGATGTCGAGCTTTAAAACCTGCTCCGCATCAAATTCGGCATACTCACCCCTTATGGCCAGGCCGCTGCCAGGCAGTACGCCAAGCCCACGCCAGACCGCGTCGCATGGTGCAAAAAGCTGCCGGAGAATCGCCTGTGCTTTTGGATTGCCTTCCCACGAAACGGCGCGGCGGTACTGAATTTCAACCTTACTCTCTCCGCGCAAGGTCTGGGCAAGCAGCATCTCGATTCCTTGCATTACGTCAGCCGGTTCGAAGCCGGTAACGACGCAGGGGATCTGGTGCTTTTCAGCCAGCGGTTTGTAGGCGTTGCCGCCGATAACGGTGCTAACGTGGGCGGGGCAGAGGTAGCCGTTGATGTTCAGTTCCGGGTCACCGCTAAGAATCTCCATCGGTACAGGCATTGTTTTGTGTGATGCCAGTACGCAGTAGTTTTTAAGTCCGAGGCGAGCCGCTTCGAGAATGGTGACGGCAATCGTCGGGGCGGTAGTTTCAAAGCCGACCCCAAGAAACAGCACGCACCGCTCCGGATTCTTTTTTGCCAGAGCAACGGCGTCAAGCGCAGAGTAAACAATACGGATATCGGCGCCACCGGCACGCTGCTCCATTAAAGACGAGTGGCTCCCCGGAACGCGCAGCATGTCGCCAAAGGTGGCGACAATAGTGTCCGGGTCGGCAGCAGACGCAATTGCTTTATCGACATATCCTGTCGGCGTGACGCAGACCGGACAGCCGGGACCTGAGACCAGTCTGACATTTTCCGGGAGCAGTGAGCGAATGCCGTACTGATAGATCGACATGGTATGAGTGCCGCAGACCTCCATGAAGTTGACCGGTACGGAGAGTCGCTCAGCCATGCGACAGATATTGGCCGCCATATTCTGCACCAGTGACTTGTCGCGGAATTCATCCTTGAATTTCATCTCCCCGGTCATGCCATATCCTCTTCTGAAAAGACTTCCCGCATCAAGCGAATGGTTTCTTCGGCGTACTCTTCATCCAGTTTTGATATGGCAAATCCGGCATGGATAATCAGATAATCGCCGACCTCAATATTTTCCTCCAGCAGCGTGATGTTGGCTTCTCTCTGTACACCATCAACTTCGGCGACAACCGTGTCACCATCCCTGCTTACTACTTTCATTGGTACGCCAAGACACATATCAGTTTTTTCTCCTTCCTGCGATTGCAGCCTGTCCCAGGGCAATCCCGCCGTCGTTCGGCGGTACCAGGCGATGGGTAAACACCTGTAAACCCAGATCCGTCAGGGCAGTATATATCATTTCACTCAAAAGGCGATTTTGAAAAACACCGCCCGATAAAATTATTCGGTCAAGACCGGTAGCAGCGGTAATACACAGACAGACTTCGGTTGCGGCAGAGGCTACGGTATGGTGGAAACGATGGGCAATTAACGATACTTCGACACCGCTGTTAATTTCGTGCATGATTTCTACAAACATCGGGGAGAAGTCGAGTTGGAGCGGCTGCGGATAATCTTGTACCATTTGATAAGTATAGCTCCTCCCTTTGTAAAGGGAGGTTGGGAGGGATTTGCTTTTGACGTCAGAGACAAATCCCCCTAAATCCCCCTTTATCAAGGGGGACTTTATTGCACAATCTTCTCTCTCTGCCATCGCCTCCAGCTCTATCGCCCCCTGACCATCATACGACACGGTATGTCGAATATTAAGCAGCGCGGCAACAGCATCGAACAACCGCCCGCAACTGGAGGTCTGTGGAGAATTGATGCCGCGCCTTAGCATCCGGGCAAATAGTAATCGCTCGCTCTCCGGCAGGATGTGGGCAACCGGGTGATTGAGCGAAAAAGCATCTTCACCAAAAGCCTGGTACAGGTAGGCCATCGCCATGCGCCACGGCTCACGCACAGCAGCATCTCCACCCGGCATTGGCACCGGACTGAAGTGACCGGCGCGCTGATAGCCGTCATAGCCCCCCACCAGAAATTCGCCCCCACAGATCATGCCGTCGGAGCCGTAGCCGGTGCCGTCAAAAATAACACCGATTACATCGCCGCCAAGGCCGTTCTCAGCCATGCAGGAAGCCAAATGGGCGTGATGGTGCTGCACTTTAATATAAGGCAGGCTGGAATCTTCGGCAAACCTGGATGATAGATAATCTGGATGGAGATCACAGGCGACCAGTTCCGGCTTGATTTCAAAAGTTTCTGAGAGATGTGTGGTCGTACGAACGAACGAGTCGAAAGTGGATATGTTCTGGAGGTCACCGATATGCTGGCTGAGAACGGCACGATCACCATCGGCGAGACAGATTGCACTCTTCAATTCGGCGCCTGTAGCTAAAAGCGGTGCTAGCACAAAGGGGAGTGTTACGGCGCGCGGGGCATATCCACGGGAGCGTCGATAAAAAAGAGGTCTCCCCTGAAAAACGCGCATCACCGAATCATCAGAGCGGATATGGATCGGGCGGTCGTGGATAAGGAAGTAGTCGGCAATTCCCGCCAGGCGGCTCAGTGCGTCATGATCTTCAAAAGTAACCGGTTCGTCGGATATATTCCCGCTGGTCATGACTAATGCGGTTAATCTGGTTCGTGGTTCAATGCTCGTGGTTGCAGGCATAGAACCAAGAACCTCGAACCTTGAACCTTGAACCGAAAATAACAGATGATGCAGCGGTGCGTATGGCAGCATCAGACCGAGCCAGCCGTTATTCGGAGCGATCAATGGCGAAAGCGGTGTGGGGAGGCGTTTCTTGATAATGACGATCGGGGCTTCCGGAGAAGTGAGTAGTCGCTCTTCCATGTCGCTCATAAGCACCAGTTCATGGGCCACTTCAAGAGACGCAGCCATGACGGCAAATGGTTTTTCATCCCGTTGCTTCCTGGTTCGCAATCGTGCTACCGCCGCGTGGTTGCAGGCATCAACGGCAAGATGGTAGCCGCCGATCCCCTTGATTGCGAGGATAGCGCCACTTATAAGCAGCTCAACAGTTCTGGTGACC
>CAYQMO010000178.1:0-8066 GCA_964418315.1 uncultured Geobacter sp.
ATCGGATAACCCATTCGATATGGTTATTGGACGTCAGCCGGATCTGCTGAAACCAGCTTTTCGAACCACGCTTCAATATCAGAACGACGATAGAAGCGTCTGCTGCCAATGGTGAGTGATTTTGGCAGTTTTCCCTGTTTGCGCCAGTGCCACCAGGTCACACAGGAAACCCCGACGATCTTCTCCCGGAAAGTTTTGTCTGCGATCAGGGGATCAACAATGCATCCCTGTGGTTTGTTGTTGGCAATATGTTCGAGTGCCTGTTCTACGGTTGCCAGATACATGAAATTACCTCCGTACGATAGCTTGCTATTAATATACATCCTAACGTTAGAATATCAAGCAAAAAAGTAATGCAACAAAATAATTTTTAGTGTATTAAATGAAGCATTATGGAACGTAATGAACGACTGACAACTCTCAGGATACTGAATGGACTCACACAGGATCTGCTTTCGACCAAGAGCGGACTGCCACGGGGATCGATCAGCATATGGGAAAAGGGCAACAACGCGCCTTCCCATGATGCGGTTCCGAAGCTCTCTGCAGCGCTGAATGTTCCGTCCGGGTACCTGATGTACGGCAGCCCGTCACTGGATGCGGCGGTCTGGCAGCCTATGGTGCCGGCACCTCGGCATTTCCCGTTGTTTGCAAAAGAGTGGTCAAAAAATATTCCCACTTTTTGTGAGGAGAACCAAATAACTCGGTTCGCCTGGTATCAGGGGGATGTTGGGCGGGTTATCTTTCTGGGGAAGGCGGACAGACCCTATAGCTTTCTTTTGCTACAGAAACCGGAACTTGACAGATGTATATCGAAAGCCTTGGAGTCGTTGGAAGGTCATGAAATAAAAGGTCTTGATTTTTATCCACCGTTTGATGTTGGTTTCCTAGAGGAGATGGATGTTGAGCACCTGAAGCGGTTTGTACGGTTGGCTCAGAACAGCAATTTTGAGGTAGATGGCGATATTATTACGACAGAGTTCTTGAAGGCCAAGCAGAATCTTGGGCTTACATCCGACTCAGAGTACAAAAGCTTCGCAAGCAACGCGTACATACATATGCGTGTGGTGCTTGACGAACTGGAAAAGCCATTGGATTGGCGCCCGGCTACACTCAACCCACGATATCCCACGCTGATTGAAAATGAATCAGCAATATTTGAGAGTCTTTTTGAGGTATGCGAGCAAAAAACGCTTATATGGACTGGCGAGTTGAATGAAGAATTAGCTGATATAGTGCGGAAGTATCTTAAGGCTCATGGGTACAAAGAGAAGAAGTAGAATTTGAAACATCAACAGAGGTTCCATAAAAGGTTCCACGGAAGCAATAAGGGGTTGCGCCTATTGACGTAACCCCTTGAATTTGCTGGTCGGTGAGACTGGAATCGAACCAGCGACCCCCTGCTCCCAAGGCAGGTGCGCTACCAGGCTGCGCTACTCACCGAATGAATTTTATCGTTTGTAGCATACAAGACGGTGGTGCGCAAGAAAATAGTCAGACACCTGATCAAGAGCAAATAGTTATTGACAGAGCCGTTGCCTCACCTTTATAGTGACCCTCTTTTGGAATAGCTACCTGCCGGAGTAAAATTACCTATTATGTTTGATAGCCTATCCGACAAACTTGAAGCCGTCTTTAAAAAACTCCGCGGCCAGGGGGTAATGACTGAGGATAATATCAAGGTGGCTTTACGTGAGGTTCGACTGGCTCTCCTTGAGGCTGACGTTAATTTCAAGGTGGTCAGGGATTTTGTCGAGAATGTCCGGATCAAGGCAGTAGGCACGGAAGTACTGAGCAGTTTGTCTCCAGGGCAGCAGGTTATCAGAATCGTCCATGACGAACTTATTGCCATCATGGGTGGCGGCGAGGACAACTCCCTCGACCTTGCTGCCAAGCCGCCGGTCGCCATTATGATGGTCGGATTGCAGGGAGCCGGCAAGACAACAACATGCGGTAAGCTCGGAAACTTTCTTAAAAAGCAGAAACGCCGGCCACTGCTCGTACCGGCAGACGTATATCGCCCCGCCGCAATTGAGCAGCTAAAAACTGTAGGCCGTCAACTTGGCCTTGAGGTTTTTGCTTCAACCTCCGACCAGAAACCGCTCGATATCTGCGTCAGCGCCATGAAATACGCAGAGTTGAATGGTTATGATACTGTAATTATCGATACTGCAGGTCGTCACCAGATCGATGACTTCCTGATGAACGAGCTGAGTGAACTTAATGCTGCCGTACGGCCACGCGAGATTCTTTTCGTGGCGGACGCCATGACCGGTCAGGAGGCCGTTACCATCGCAAGCGGCTTTAACGATCGTCTTGAGATCAGCGGTGTTGTTCTCTCGAAGCTGGATGGTGACGCAAAAGGGGGAGCCGCACTTTCAATCAAAGCGGTAATTGGTAAACCGATAAAATTTGTCGGGCTTGGCGAAAAACTGGATGCGCTGGATGTATTCCATCCGGATCGTCTTGTTTCCCGGATTCTTGGTATGGGCGATGTTCTTACCCTTGTTGAGAAGGCGCAATCGATATTTGATGAGAAAGACACCATACTTCTTCAGGAGAAACTGAAGAAGAACCAGTTTGATCTTGAGGATTTTTTAGCCCAGATGCAGCAGATCAAAAAGCTGGGTTCTATTGAATCAATCATGGGTATGATCCCCGGTATGGGCAAGATGATGAAGCAGATGAAGGGTGCCCAGCCAAGTGAGAATGAAATCAAGCGTATTGAAGCAATCATCCGCTCGATGACACCGGGTGAACGTGCCAATCATGGCATCATAAACGGCAGTCGTCGGCTGCGAATTTCTAAAGGAAGCGGAACTTCCGTGCAGGAAGTGAATCTGCTCCTGAAACGTTTTACCGAAGCTCAGAAAATGATGAAAATGATGCAGAAGCTTGGTCCCAAAGGTCTCCTCAAAGGTATGGGTGGTCTTGGGGGACTTGGTAAGGGTATGATGCCTTTTCGATAAACAAAACATGATCTAATGGTTTCATATAAAAAAATCAATCGAAGTAATACTTCAGGAGGAAACACTAATGGCTACAAAAATCAGGCTTGCCCGTGCAGGCGCAAAAAAAAGACCATTCTATCAGATAGTAGTGGCTGATGGACGGAGTCGCAGAGACGGCTGCTTCATTGAAAATGTCGGCACATATGATCCGACTAAAAACCCGGCAGTAGTCAAGCTGAAAACTGCAAATGTATCCGATTGGTTGAGCAAAGGCGCCCAACCGACCGATACGGTTCGTCAACTTTTGAAAAATGCCGGACTCCTTAACAAAGAGGCAACAGCGACGGCATAACGTATCTGGCTCTTCCGGTTCGCCGATTACACTATATGAACAGCAGAGGTTCCTTCCATGAAGACTCTTGTTGAAAGCATTGCAAAGGCACTGGTTGATGACCCGACTCACGTAATTGCGTCCGAAGAGAATGAGGAGGGAACGCTTGTCATAAGTTTGAGCGTCGCAAAAGATGATATGGGAAGAATTATCGGTAAAGAAGGACGAACCGCCAAAGCGATCCGGACAATTCTTAACGCCATATCAACTAAAGATAACAAGAAAGCAATCCTGAAGATTGTTGAATAAATGACAGATCAGGACGAATTGGTTCTCGTTGGCAAGATTATCGGAACTCATGGAATAAAGGGACTTTTGAAGGTCTACTCCTACTCCGGAAACATTCAGAGCCTTCAATCTGCCGACACCGTTTATCTGAAAGATAAAAAAGGCAAGTTGAGTGAGCATCACATAAGAACTGCAACTGCTCATGCCGGTGCTTTTGTTTTAGGTCTGGATGATTTCGCTGATATAAATCAGGTTTTACCCCTCAACGGTTCGGAACTTTACGTGAAACTGAGTCAGTTACCGGTTCCGGATGAAGATGAATATTACTGGCGTGACCTCATCGGACTTGAAGTTGTTACCGATCAGGGTGTGGAACTGGGTACACTCGTTGACATTTTTGAAACCGGCAGCAACGATATATATGTCGTGCGTGGTGCATCGAAAGAGTATCTGATCCCCGCAATCGCTGATGTCATTACTCTGGTTGACATACCGGGCAAAAAGATGATCATCACCCCGCTTGACGGTTTACTTGATCTATGAAGTTTCACATTCTGACTCTGTTCCCCGGTATGTTTTCCGGCCCTTTTGATGAAAGCATTATAAAGAGAGCCAGAGAAAAACAGCTCATTGACATTTCGCTTCACAACATCCGCGACTGGGCGACCGATAAGCACCAGACGGCTGATGATGCGCCTTATGGCGGCGGAGCTGGGATGGTCATGAAAGCAGACCCTCTGGCGTCATGTATTGAATCAGTAAAATCATGCAATCCCGCATCGACTGTTGTTTTTACGTCACCTCAGGGACGACGGTTTACTCAATCTGTTGCGCGGGAGCTTGCACAACGCTCCGGCTTGATAATTATTTGTGGTCGTTACGAGGGGATCGACGAAAGAATTCGCTCACTTTATGCTGAAGATGATATCTCATTGGGCGATTTTGTTTTATCCGGCGGTGAAATTGCCGCTATGGCGCTTGTTGATTCGGTAGCCAGACTGATTCCCGGTGTACTTGGTAGCAGTGAGTCGGCAGAAACTGACTCTTTTGGCGACGGATTGCTTGAGTATCCTCATTATACTCGCCCGCCTGAATTTAATGGCCTGACTGTTCCTGAAACGTTACTTTCCGGAAATCACGAGCTGATCAGAAAATGGCGGCGTAAAGAATCGCTGCGAAAGACCTGGGCACTCAGACCCGATCTGCTCTCGCAGGTGGAACTGACCCAGGAAGACCTGCAAATGCTGACGGAGATTGAGCAGGAGGTTGCCTTTGACCGGTAACAATCTGGCAATAGCCCTTGTTCACCATCCGGTTTATAACAAGCACCGTGAGGTTGTTACCTCTGCGTTAACAAATCTTGACCAGCATGACATTGCCCGTTCATCGAAGACCTTTGGACTGGATCGCTTTTATATTGTGACCCCTTCCGAAGAGCAGCGAAAGCTCGCCGAGAGAATCAGCGGGCATTGGCAACAGGGTTGGGGAGCCGACTACAACCCCGATCGTAAGCAGGCGCTCGATATTGTTCGAGTAACCCCTTCGATAGCGACAGCGGTAGAAGATTTTCAAGTTGGATTCAGTAAACCGGTCAAATTGGTTGTAACCGGTGCAGCAACCAGGCCTGGATCAATAGCGCTCGCTGCATTCAGAGCATTGCTTCAGGATCCGGATCAACCGTACCTGCTTCTCTTAGGAACCGGATGGGGGTTGACCGATGAATGTTTTGCAACCGCTGATTTAACGCTGAAACCGATAGCCGGAAACGGCATATATAATCACCTTTCGGTTCGTTCTGCAGCAGCAATTATGCTTGATCGAATAAGAGGGGTTGAAAGAGAAGATGCATAATACTAAAAAGCTGAACATCATACGGGAGGAAGGCAACCAATGAACACCATCGATTTTCTGGAATTTGAGCAAATGAAGAAGAACGTCGTCCCTTTCAAGGTTGGGGACACGGTAAAAGTACACGTACGGATTGTTGAGGGGGACAAACAGCGAATTCAGGCGTATCAAGGCGTCTGTATTGCTAGCCAGAAAGGCGGAGTGCGCGAAACCTTTACGGTTCGTAAAATATCAAACAACATCGGCGTTGAGAGGACATTCCCGCTTCACTCACCAAATATTGATAACATTGAAGTTATGGTTCGCGGTCATGTTCGCCGTGCCAAGCTCTACTATCTGCGTAAATTGCGCGGAAAAGCTGCTCGTATCCGCGAGAAAAAATATATACCGGTTGCCAAATAGCCAGCAAGAAAGCCCCGCTCATGCGGGGCTTTCTTGTATCAGGATCAATAATGAAACAGCAAGGCGAGCTATTTTTAGCGACCCCACCCGACACACTGTCATTCGAAAAGAATGCCTGGAACAGCGGTTATTTTTGCGTGGCCGGCATTGACGAGGCCGGGCGTGGACCTTTGGCCGGCCCTGTAATGGCGGCAGCCGTAATTCTGCCTGTCGGGCATACGATCATCGGCGTTGACGATTCAAAAAAACTCTCCCCTGACAAACGGGAAAAGCTTTTTGATATAATCATGGAGCAGGCGCTCTCCGTTGGTGTCGGCAGCATGACTCCTGCCGATATTGACAGAATCAACATTCTGCAAGCGACCAGGCGTGCCATGCTGGCTGCTGTTCAAAATCTTACGCAACTACCTGACTATCTGTTGATCGATGGCATATCTACCATCGACAGCACTATCCCCCAGAAAACAATAAAAAAAGGTGACTCCTTGAGCCTCTCTATCGCCGCCGCGTCAATTATCGCCAAGGTTACCCGTGACCGGATAATGATCAGTATGGATGCTGAATACCCCGGTTACGGCTTCGCCGGACATAAGGGGTATGGCAGTGCAGCCCATTTGGATGCAATCAAGCGACTCGGCCCCTCCCCCATCCATCGTCTGACTTTTGGCGGTGTCAAGGAGCATATCCATTGTACCTCTTCCTGATAACATTCCTCTCAATCTACGGGGGTATGCATTGCTATGCATTCATAAAACTGTGCAATGCATTCGGGCTCCAACGGTTCATGAAATGGTTCCTGATACTCTGGATGACTTTCATGACTGCTATTCCGATTTTAGTTCGAATAGCAGAGCATCTGGAGATGGAAAAAGTAGCCATGGCCTTTGCATGGCCCGGTTATCTCTGGATGGGTTTCATGTTCATCTTTACATCAAGCCAGCTCTTTGTCGATCTGGTTCACTTTTTTTATCGACTTATAAAGCGAAAATTATACCAACAAAATCCGGAGTGCATCTCTTCCCGTACAGTCGGTAGATCAGTTCTGATTATTGCAATATGTACCAGCGTTTACGCCTATATAGAAGCAGGTCAGATACGCACAGAGCATGTTGTTATTCCGTCATCAAAACTTCCTGAACCGGTTTCCAACATACGAATCGTCCAAATATCCGATGTTCATGTCGGTCTGCTGTTACAGGCGAGTCGACTGCGGCGAATTGCAGATGAAATTAGAAAAGCCAAACCTGATATCCTTATATCCACCGGTGATTTAGTCGATGGAAAGCTGAATCGTGATGACGCTATTTATGCCAACAATCCACTGGCGGCATTACTGGCCTCCATTCCGGCACCTGCGGGCAAATTTGCCGTAGTAGGAAATCATGAGGTGTACGCCGGTTTACCCCAGGCGGTCGCTTTCACCAAGGCTGCAGGCTTTACGATGCTCCGCAATCAATCCGTACGGCTTACAAACGGCGTAACAATAACTGGAATTGATGATCAAGCCGTTTTAGCGCGAAAACATACAGATCCTGCGGTTGAAAACGCACTACTGAAATCTGTCTCAAATGATTCGTTCAACCTCCTGTTGAAACATCGGCCGGAGATTCAGCCGGAAAGTGACGGCCACTTCGATCTGCAGCTTTCCGGTCACGTTCATGGTGGTCAGATTTTTCCATTTAATTTTCTTGTCTGGCTCAAACACCGCATTCCCTGTGGTACGACCACAACCGGGAAAGGGTCACGCATTCACGTCTCGCGCGGCACCGGAACATGGGGACCTCCGATGCGCCTTTTTGCTCCGCCGGAAATTTCGATTATTGATATTGTTCGACCACAAGGTTCCACAGGAGAGAAAGGGTAAGGCTTCGGAGATGTCGGTGAGGTTGAAGCGGCTAGATCCTGGGCAGGCAGAGTTGTTTCGGCGGTTGATAGGGTAGGTCAAAATCGTCGATAGACTTCTTTTCGGTGGCGTACATAGTGGATGATGACAGTGTGGTTTGAAACGTCAAGTTCGTAGATGATTCGGTAATCACCAATTCTGCGCCGCCAGGTTCGTTCCGTTCCGGAAATTTTGCGGTCAGGCGGAACTGACGGTTCCTCTGCCAACTGTGCAAATGCTTAAAATGCGTTGCGGACGACTGATACAGGAAGCTTTCGCAAATCTTTTTCTACAGAGGGTTTTAACTGGATGTTAAACGGCGGCATAATCGGCAAGGCGTTTTTTCATTTCATCTAGCGAAACA
>CAYQMO010000179.1:0-7974 GCA_964418315.1 uncultured Geobacter sp.
ACATAGCTGTCTGCCTGAGCGAGAGCGAAGGAGCTGCTGTCCTTTGCCGAATGTTTACCTTCATTCTGCTCTGCTGTTGCTATTTCCGGGTTACTGAACAGGGAGAAAAACCTTGAATGTTGTGCCCAGTCCCAACCGGCTTTCCAGTTGCAACAACCCTTTATGTGCCTTGATAATGCCAAGGACGGCCGACATGCCAAGACCGCGCCCGGTGAATTTGGTGGTGTAGAACGGCTCGAAGATTTTGCGTCTGGTTCCGTCATCCATACCGCAACCGTTATCTGTTACTTCAAGGCAGATATAGCGACCAGCCGGTATGATAAAGCCGAGATGATCTTTTTCCTGTTGAGCCACTATTATTTCTGTCGTTGCCAACTTGACGGCTACCTCACCATCAGCATCACCAATAGCCTCTGCCGAGTTCATTATCAGGTTCAATACAACCTGCCGAAGTTGACTGGCATCGCCTGTAATGAGTGGAATATCAGTGTCGAGTTCCGTTTTGATTACTACGTTTTTATGAATGGTTGTTTCCAGCATGCCTACCATCTCATCCACCAGCGCCCAGGTGTTGACCTGACTCTTGGTGAGCATGGCTTTTCCGGCGTATGCAAGCATCTGGCGACATAAAACGGCGGCTCGCTCTACAGCTTTTTCTATTTCGGGGATGTTTTTCTCAGCCTTTTCATAATCCATCTTTGTCAGAGAGCAGTACCCCATGATGATCGCCAGAATATTGTTGAAGTCGTGGGCGATACCGCCGGCAAGGACACCGAGGCTTTCCAGTTTCTGAGTCTGCTGGAACTGCTGTTCGAAGAGAAGCTTATCTTCATAGGCCTGCCTCCGTTCCAACTCCCCCGCAGCCCGGATAGACGCCAGCTTCATAACGCTTTCTGCAAAATGAGAGTCGAGTAGCTCTTTTTGGCCTATCACAGCGATCAGGCCGATCGGCTTCATATCGAAACTCCAGAGCGTGGTGCCAAGATAACTCTCGGCTTCCAGTTCCTGTAAAGCGGCATCATGCGGGAACAGGCTGCAAACTCCCCGGGGAAAAACACAGACTTTTTTACCGACCACGTCGCCGCAGGGGGTATCCTTGAGGGCATACTCGACATTTGCCTCGAATTTGCCATCATGGTAAATTGCGAGTGTGCGGGCTGTGAGGCCATCGCCATGAAGAGTGTCAATACAGACGTAGTCCATGCCAAGGGTTTTGGCAAGATAGCTGGCCAGAGTTTTAAAAAAATCCTCGCCCGGGTTGACAGAACTGATCTGAAGCAGATAGGACTGAACTTCATCGATCTGTTTGCGCTCAATTATTTCCGCATTTAACTGGCTGGTCCGCTGCTGAACACGAGCCTCAAGTTTAAGCTGTAACTGCTCATTTTGAGAGCGCTGGTTCCGTTCCTCCAGAATGACGGCCAGCATGTAGCAGAAGTTTTTCAGGTAATCCAGATAGGGCACAAACAGCTCTTTATCATCAACCGTAAACAGCAGCTCACCCATGAATATCTCGCCAAGAATGACCGGAATAGCCAGTTCCGCAGTGTCATCTGCCTGATGCTGAGTAATCTCGTGGTATCGCACTCCGGAGACACCCGGAATATCAAGCAGACCACGGCAAACGAAGCTGAATATTGACTTTTCATCAGGAAGATTGATCACAAAGCTCTGCATAACCAACAACTGACCAAGGATTTCAGGTCTTAACATGGAGACACTCCTGTTGAGATTATTGAGTCAGAAATTCTTCCGGTTTGATATAAAACGGGTTGTGAATCACAGAACCGCGCACAATCATGAGTGGATGCACCTTCAATACATCCATGATCATTGCCCCGTCAAAGGAGCGCGCATCATATTGGCAAACCGCAGTTACAGGGTGATCACGCAACAGAATACTTATTTTTGATTCATATTCCAAAAGGCGGTTCCCGCCGCTGACATGCTGAATTTCGGTCGCCATCTCACCGATGACTCTGGCGGCGGGATAACCATGCGTTACGGAGTCATTGTAGTAGCAGGTCAGCAGATTCAGCATGCGCTCAGGATCAAAGCGGTTATCTTCAAAGTAAATATCCCGTGCTCCAGCCAGCGTCAGCGCCCCGCTGTCAATGGCATCATTGTGTGAAATGCCATAATTGCCGAGGAATTCACCAATGGCCTGCTTAGTGGCATTATCCGAAAAGCAGCAGGTGCGTTCTTTGGACTGGAGACCGCTGAGAATGAATTTGAGAAGAGATTCCTGGCGTTCGTCGTCACTGCTGAAAATCTGGCAGATATGGACTCCCGGTGGAAACGCCTGATTGGTGAATCCGAGTGAAATTGTCTGAGGGCTCGATGTCATGGCAGTTCTCCTTTCGCTGGTGTGATATACTTCGCACACGGCGTTTAATTCACTCACTCCTCTTATGTTTTTCTCCGCATCTCCCGTTGTAAAACCCCCTGACTATCTCGCAGAGAAATCGTCAACGGCATCTTGCCGGGTAAAAAATGGGTTGCACATGATAAACAGGGGTCATAGAGCCGAAAGGCCATTTCTATTCTGTTAAGAATTGCCTCCTCGGGAGCGTTGCTGTTAATCAGCTTCTCTGCAGCGCGCTTTATCGACATCGAGATCGGAGCGTAGTTGTTGGTGGTTCCGACAATCATGTTGACTTTGGTCAAAACAGCCCGTCCATCGGTTACATAGTGATGAGTCAAGGTTCCGCGAGGAGCTTCAACCGAGCCGATCCCTTCGCCGACAAAACGAGCCGGTTCAGGAATATTCCGGGTCTCCGGTGAGGTAAGTTCAGGATCGAGCGCCAGTTCCAGCATACTTTCAGACGCGTAAAGCAGCTCAATCAGACGCGCCCAGTGGGTAGCCATACGATGGTGAATCGGCTGGTAACGGTCATTGGTGATCTTTTTGCACCCGAAAGTTTCATACATCCGCTGATACTCGGCGTTGGCCAGCGGTGTTGCCATTCCTTCGGAGACGTTCAGACGCGAAAGGGGGGTAGCGGTATATATCCCGCTATCGATCCCGTCAGTCAAGCCCTTCCAGCCGACTTTTTTCAGGTAGGGGTATTTCAGGTAGGTCCATGATTCCACCCGCTCGGTAATATGTTCGCGGTATTCTGATGGGTGGTATTTGACAAACTCCACCCCTTCCGGATCAACCACCCGGATCATACCGTCGTAAAAATTGACCCGGTTATCGGTATCCACCGTCCCCATTGAATAGGTACGGTGCAGGTAGGTATCCGAGGTGATCATCTCCAGATAGACAGGATTATTCAGGACTATTTTTTCAAAGATAGAGAGGGAGAAGCGAGCAAACTCGATATTTCTGCGAGCGGTCTCTTCAATCTGAATTCGCTCCGCTTCGGTGATGGCACGACTCCAGCCGCCGGGGACTCCGGCCACCGGATGGATAGATTTCCCACCCAGAAAAGTGATGATCTCGTGGTTGCGTTTGCGGCAGGCGATAACTTCTCCGGCTACTTCCAACCCGACCTTCCGTGCCACCCCCAGAATGTTTCGCTCCGAAGGGGGAGCATCAGGACCGACGATGAAGTCCGGACCGCCGAGCGCGTAAAAGTGGGTAGTGTGATCGGTGATAAAAAAAGCCATGTAGATGGTTTCACGTAACTTTTTTGCCACAGAAGTCGGCTCTGCACCGAAAACAGCGTCGAGCGCTTTGGTAGCAGCGATATGATGCGCCTCCGGGCATACGCCGCAGATCCGGTTGGTAATAACCGGCATCTCCTCAGCCATGCGCCCCACGCAAAATTGCTCAAAACCGCGCAGTTCCGGAACCTGAAAACAGGCGTTCTCCACCTTCCCCTGATCGTTCAAAAAAATGTCTATCCTGCCATGCCCTTCCAGGCGGGTGATCGGATCAATAGTAATACGCGCCATCGGTTACCCCCCCACCCTGCCGCCCAGTGTCGAACTGGCAAGGGTATATTTGTAGAACATTCCTGCGTAATCCGGAATCGTTGCAAGAAAAGCGTCCACCCGTGCGGCAATCGCCGCTTCTGACAGGCCGGTGGTATCACCGATATCCATGACCGATCCGAGTGCCGCCACCATTTTGGCACCCTGATCACTGATCCCGTCAGGAGTCCCGTAACAACCGGTGCACGGCATGTTAGCCCTGGTACAGGGTGCGCCGCAGCCGTTGCGGGTGGCAATACCCATACAGAGAAGTCCTTGTTCCAGCAGGCAGATTTCCCGTTCAGGGTAAAATTCATAATTTCGACGGAAAGCTGTGATGCGCTTCTCCTCTTTAGTCCGGTCACAATCATCACAGACGGTCAGCGTACCACAGCCGACAGTGCTCCCTTTTGCCGGCAGATTGCCGGAGATAATCGCCTCTACGGCATTCCATATCTGCTCCGGTTCGGGTGGACAGCCGGGAATATGGTAATCAACTTCCACCTCCTGCGCCAGATGCTTTACCCGCCCCAGCATTCCGGGCAGATGAATGTCCCCTTCCGGAAAACTGGTTATACCTGACGGAATTACGCCATTTGGATTATCAACCGAAAAACTGTCAATGTAGATAGTGTTGAGCATTTCATCTTTTGTGGTGAAATTGGCCAGCGCCGGGATACAGCCCCCCTTGGCGCAGGAGCCGAAGGCGACCAGAGTTTGTGATTTTCGCCGCAGCAGATGAGCCATTTCGACATTTTCCTCGGTGCGCAGCGCACCGTTAAAGAGTGTTACGGCAATGGCTCCGTCCGGCAACGCCTCGATATCCTTTATCTTGGTGTCCAGCAGGCAGGGGCAGAACATGAAGTCAAATGCAGCATCCAGATCAAGAATCTTCTCATTCAGATTAACCACGGCAATCTCGCATCCACCGCAGGATGCAGCCCAGTAGAGCGCCAGTTTTGGTTTTTCAGGCATTTTGTCCTCCGGTAACTCAAAATTTCTCAGGCGTCAGACCGCTAGTCAGGTACATTGTTGCAAATGACCAGAATATATACTGCAAACGGCATAAAAATACGTATTTTCCCTCTCGTTCCCACGCGCTTTGCTCATCATTATACATAAGCCTGAGGCTCTTGCAAAAGTATTAAATTCTGTCATTCCGGCATGTTTTTGGCCGGAATCCAGTTTCTAACTGACTGAAATCTGGATCCCGGATAGAAGCATTCCGGGAAGACAATCTTTTTGCACAAGAACATCAAGCGTGCTTTACCTTGTTTTGTGAAACACGGACAAGTGACCGCAATGCGTCATTTACCGATTTTGCATCTGGGAAGAACGAAGATATATCGTCATCAAGTTTAACTATGTTTACTCCTTGACGATACCGTTCAGCATACTTACCCCGTACTCCGCCATTCATTGAAGCAAAGTCGTATTCCGTTCTTAATTCATCTATCACTTTATTGGCTCTCTTCATAAAATATACGCTCCTTTCGTATTGCTTCTCGTGCTGATATGATTCTGATACGATCTTCTCTATCTGTATGAGATACTACAAGAATCCGACCGGTTTCAGACATCCCAATTATCAAAAAACGGGTTTCATCTTCTGAATGATCTTGATCTGGAAACACAAATGCAAGTGTATCAGCAAAAACAGTGGCTGCTTCATCAAACGAAATTCCATGTTTTCTTTTGTTAGCTGCCGCCTTCATATTGTGCCATTCAAATTTCAATGTTCACCTTCTTGTTGTTCCAAACACGGACGATCTGGAACCACCTATCTATTGGTTTTTTCAATGGAATCATACTTTTAATGTTGTCTTTCAATTCGCTTCCAATCTTCAAATAGAGCCCTCGCCCGCCTATTAACTTCCTCAATCGGCGTTTTTTTCAATTCACTATGGAGCTCATGGCGAATTTCATGAAGCTCCCACATAACTTCATCTTCCTTGACGGAGTAGCTGTTATTATAGGTTTCCATAGATTGCCCCTCCAAAGAAATGGTCATATTTTTAAAACTGTATTCTTCCAGATCAGCATGTTAGCTCAAATTCCGAACGTTCGGAATTCTCTGGCTTTTATCCTCATTCCCACCCCCTGCGCCACGTATCATCGGTAAGATTTTGCTCATGCTCACTCTAAAAGATCTGGTTTGGGTGAATGGTAAAATAGCAGAAACCGCATCTCTTGCCCCCCCTCGTTAAAACGCAACTTGCAATCTTTCAGTGCCTGACCCCACGGCTCATTCTGTTTTCCCGGAAGTTGCAGCAAGTACAAAATCAATTTCATCGAGAATATGTTTGAGAAACACCACATCAGGCTTCATACCAGAGCACCTCTTTCTCAATATACGGTCGTACATGGTTGCTCAAGCCGTCAGATGTTACCAGGTCCACATGGCGGCCAAATAGTTTTTCTAGTGAAAAAGCCAGATTCATATAGTTATCAAATGTTGGCTGCTCAAATTCCACCAGAAAATCCAGGTCACTCCTCGCCCGTCCCTGGTTTCTCGCAAAAGAGCCAAAAAGACCGATGCGACGCACACCCCTGACCCTGAGTAATTCATCATTGTCACTCAATACGGCAAAAATTTGCTGACTGGTCGGGATTGTTTTTTTTATTTTTTCAGCCATTTTTCTCCCTCCTCTTCTCGTCGCTTTTGCAGGTTGCTGTTGAACAGCCTCACCGCCACGCAATATTTCAATGCCGGGATAGAGCTAATCAGTATTGTGTTCGGAATATTCCCCCGCTTCGCTTGAACCGGCCTACAAAACCGTTTACTCAAGCTCCATGTTTTTACAACTCTCCGGTTTGCTACACCCCCAACCATCGGGATACCAGCCATCTGCCTTGGCCTGACGGAAGGAACCATATTCCCAATCTTCCGGTTTTGCCACCATGCCATGCTTCACCGGATTGTAATGGATGTAATCAACATGTCTGCGCCAGTCCTCTTCGTCACGAATCAGATGCTCCCAGAAGCGCGGTTGCCAGAAAGCATCTTCGCTTTGCCAACCCCGAGATACGAAATGTTTTATCAATCGCCAGCGCGTTGAAAAATCGTCGTCATTTTCCGGCAAACTCAAAATAGTGTGAATGTGATCCGGCATAATGACAGCGGCATCAATCACAAACGGATGCTTGTCCATTACATGCCGGAAAGCCTGACGTAATCGTTCAATATGTGCTGAGTTAGCAAAATGTGGCCGCCGCTTACCGGTTACTACGGTAAAGAAATAACAGCCACCAGGTTGATATGCACGAATATAGGTTCTCATGAAATCATCATATAATCGTAGGCCGGATCAATGTAGGCCGGATCAAGCGAAGCGGATCCGGCAGTTTTGGTGTTATTGCCGTCATCTTTGCCACTCCCCGCACCGTCGCCGGTTCCGCTTCGCTTGAACCGGCCTACTAAAAGCTCAATAATAGACCTCGTAAAGTATACATAAGCCTGAGGCTCTTGCAAAAGTATTAAATTCTGTCATTCCGGCATGTTTTTGGCCGGAATCCAGTTTCTAACTGCCTGAAAATCTGGATCCCGGATAGAAACCTTCCGGGAAGACAATCTTTTTGCAACAGGCTCATAAGTCTGTAATAGACTTACTTATATGATGGTTCTTCCTGGGAGCGCGGACATCCTGTCCGCATTCGGGTAGCTTGTTGCCCGAATAAGTTTTTGACTTCAAAAGTTATTCAAGCGTTACACTCGCTTGAATACGGACAGGATGTCCGTGTTCCCAGGAATGTCTGCCATTTAAGACAAACTTGTGTATAACGATGAGCGGAGCGCGTGGGAACGAGAGCTAAAGTTTTTATTCATTACCGTGCCTCCAAGGCCATCACACGCTCTATTTCACTGATAAGCTCTTTTACTGAGAGTGGTTTGGATACATATCCATCAAAGCCTGCATCAAGGTAATGTTCTTTGTCGCCACGCATTGAAAATGCAGTCAAAGCAATAACTGGCTGATGAAAACCTGATACTTTTTCTCTGTTTCTAATCTCAATAATAGCCGCTTCGCCACTCATAACAGGCATCTGAATATC
>CAYQMO010000180.1:0-7973 GCA_964418315.1 uncultured Geobacter sp.
CCGTATAGCATTTATTAAGAACAAATGGAAGTATTATTTATTGCCGTATGCCTTATTTTGTGACAGTTACTAAGTATTATACTCATGGCCATACATCATCACCAGTCTGGCCCGGTTCTCGAGACAAAGTGGGCATAACCTGCCCTCATCCTGCCACACCTCTGCAGCCAGCCATTCACCCGCTTCGGCATAATCGGATCGTGCAGCGAATTCGTCATACTCACTCTTGCAGATGGTACAGGTTTTCAATTATCACCTCCCCCCAACGCCCGCTCATACTCCCGCCGCAGTAGCGCCGTTTCAGCCGTGCCGATAATGCTCCACGGCAGAATCTCTTCAGCCGCAATTATTCGCTGCACATACCACTCAGTATTAATACCGCACGTTTTCGCCGCTTTTTTCAGGCTGATTCCCTCTGCCATCTCGGCCAGTAGCGGCGCCAAACGCCGGTCTCCACGCGACAGGAGTGCCTGCAGAAACGATTCACGCAGGCTTTCGACCTTCAATTTGACGTTGGAGAGCCGTTTCAAGTGACTCTCAAGCCGCTTGACTTTGCGCTCCAGCGAGGGGAGCGGTTCCATTCCGCACCACTGAAACGGGGTGAACGGCTTGGGAATGAAGGGATTGAGCGACACGGTTATTTCGCCCAGCCGTTTGTTGGCGCGTCCCCGTTCGATAACCCGCTCGCGAATCGTTTCGATCAGGCGGATCATCTCGCCGAGATCTCCATCTGTTTCACCCGGCAGACCGATGATAAAATAGAGCTTCAGATTGAGGATGTCGCGTGAAATAAGCATATCACAGGCATCCAGAATCTGTGCCTCGGTCAGGTTTTTACGAATCAGATCGCGTATTCTCTGCGAACCACCTTCGGGAGCCAGGGAAATCGTTTTGTGGCCACTGGCAATCAAGGCATCAAGCATTTCACTGTCTATCCGGTCGACGCGCAGCGACGAGACTGACACTTTGCCTCCTCTGTCGACGACATAGCGGCAGAGTCTGCCTATCTCGGAATAATCTGAAACCGCCGCGCCGACCAGCCCCACCCTGTTTCGATAGCTGAGTCCCTTGTCAATCAATTTAACGATGTTTTCAAACGGCTGCTGGCGAAATGCACCGTAGATGAAACCTGAACTGCAGAAGCGGCAGCCGCGCGGACAGCCACGGCTGACCTCCACCAGGAACATATCGCCGAATTCGGTCTTGTCGGTCAGGATCTCCGAAGCGGACGGCTCGTGTTGATCCAGGCAGACCGGAATACGCGTGACAGGCATCGGGACACCGAGCTCGGCATCGTAGGCTGCCAGGATACCATTATGATAACGGGGTTTATAAAAGGTCGGAACATACAGACCGGGGATCATCGAAAACGCCTGCAGCAGTCCACGCCTGCCGTTGTCACTTGTAGAGAGGAGGGTTGCAACCATTGCCGGGACGACATCCTCCCCTTCACCGATACAGATTGCATCGAAAAAATCAGCTACCGGCTCAGGGTTGATAAAGAAGGCGGCACCACCGGCAATGATCAGTGGATCAGAGTCGCAGCGCTCGTTTGAATAGAGCGGAATGCGGGCCAGCTTGAGGATCAAGGGGATATTCAGGTAGTCCGGTTCAAACGATGCGGAAAAGGCGATTGCATCAAAATCGGCCAGTGGAGTTGAAGATTCGAGTGAAAGAAACGGCGTGCCGCTGCGCCGATACTCTTCCAGCTCTTCGCGATCAGGGAGAAAGGCGCGTTCGCAGTGAATATCGGTTGAGTCGGCCAGAAGCCGATAGATCGTCTGAAAGCCAAGGCTACTCATGCCGGTCTGATAGCGGCTTGGTGAAACAAGGCAGATATTCAACTGTCCGACTCGTCCGTGGGGATGGAGGTGTACCTCCGCCTGGAGCAAAGCCCGGTGATGCTGACGGATGTCGACGCTCATGAATAAGTAGCCGGAAGCAACGCCGGAAGTTCAAAACAGAAACGCCGCAGGAGCGGCGTTTGCTTGATCATATTCTCAGCGTCTGACACGCTCTCAGGCTTTTGAAAGCGAAACATACTGCGGGAAAGATGGAGAACTACTGAGCCTGTTAACTGCGGCACTCCTGAAGTGCGCCGGAACAAACAGGACGCCTTTCTGAAGCTGATTAGTCAGGCGTGCTTTCAACGAGACACTCCCGGTATCAGACGTGATCTTCAAAAGTTCACCGGTTGTGACACCCAGCGAGGCGGCATCTTCTAAGGATAGTGCCAGATATGCTTCGTCTGTAGCAAGCAGGTTGCTTTCCGACATGGTGGTCATTGAGCCGTTATGGTGCAGTACCGGTCCTATTGTCAGGGCAAAAGGTCGAGTTACCGCCGCAGGAGCAAGCGGGGCGAGTGGTTGGCAAACAAATGATGACGTGCGGTTTTTTATGCGCCCGATTTTACAGCCATCTTGATCGCAGACGTCACTGTATAGACTTGTTAAAGCGGCGATCTCTTGATGCAGGGCATCGAGCGACTGTGCCGCTCCGGGTACCTGCAATGACATCAGGCTCTGCAGGGTGTTCAGGATGTCGGTATCAGTGCGGGCATCACCAACCGGCTTGGCGGCGGCGGTAAAAGAGCGCACCCGGTTATCAACAGAGGTAAATGAACCAGCCTTCTCGGCACCGGTTGCCGCCGGGAGAACTACGTGTGCCAATCCGGCTGTAGCGGTCATAAAGAGATCCTGAACAACGAGAAGATCGAGCTTTTGCAGCGCCTTTTCAATACGGGCACGATCAGGCATGAAATGAAGCGGGTCGCTTCCCATGACGTACAACGCTTTTATCTCCCCGGCTTCAATCGCATCCACTATCTGAAACAGATTTTTTCCAGGGATGGCGGGAACAGTGGCCCCCCAGGCGGAGCCGAATGCGGCAGCGGCATGCTCATAGGTGCGATACCCCGGCAAGTATTCCGGGCAGACGCCCATGTCCAGCATCCCCTGAATGTTGTTTTTCTCGTCAAGCGGATAAATTCCGGCGCCAGCCACAGTAACCGCCCCGGTCAGCAGGGCCAGATTAACCGTCCCGGCAACAGCATTTTTGCAGTCGGCAGAGCGAATGACATCAGCACCATAAATCACCGCTGTACGCCCTCCGGAACAGATTATAGGAGCGATCGTCCGGAACTGGTCTTCATGGATACCCGTGATTTCGGTGATACGCGCAAACGAAATTGCATCAAGTGAGGATTTCAAGTTTTCGAGGTTAGAGACGGTGACTGCAGAAGCGAGCCCCTCAGCCAGAACCGCCTTGTTAAGACCGGCGACAAGCCACGCTTCGCTACCGGGGCGGCACTGCAGAGACGCATTGGCAAACCTGGTCATTGAACTTTCGCGACTCCCTGCAAGCACTAGTTTTGCATCGTTTTTCGTGGCAGCCTGAATCACACGATAGGCAAATCCGGCTGATTCCGCTTTAAGATCTGCTCCAATCACCAGGATTGCGGTCGCCTTTTCTATCGCTTCCATACCGAAAGTGCCGCCGCTGTAGCCGAGCATCTCATACTGAACAACCTGGGCAGGGAGGAAGCCGAGTCGCGCTTCAGAGTCGATGTTGTTGGTGCCAACTGCTCCGCGCATAAATTTCTGAAACAGATAATTTTCTTCATTGGTAACACGCGGTGAACCGATTCCGGCTACGGCATTCGAACCGTTAGAGGCAATGATATGCCGCAGCTTTCCGGTTATTACGCCGAGCGCTTCACCCCATGTCGCACTCCTGCGGAAACCTGACGACTCCTTGATCAGCGGTGACTTCAGGCGATCCGGCGAATTGAATGCAGCATAGCCAAAGCGACCATTGATGCAGAGATTGCCTTTGTTGTAGCCGTTGTCGTTACTGGTAACTCGCTCAACGCGACCGTTGCCGACATGATATTCAATTTCGCAGCCGGAGGAACAGAACGCGCAGACACTCCTGGTTACCTCAAATGTCCAGGGGCGACCACGGAATTTAAACGGCTTGCTGATCAGCGTGCCGGTCGGGCAGACCCCGATACAGTTGCCGCAGAAGTCGCAGTCAAGCGGTTCACCGGTAATGGTATCAATGATCGTATTGTCTCCGCGATCAACAACTTCTATCGCCTCGCGACCGACTATCTCACGACATACTTTGACGCATTTTTCACAGAGGATACAGCGGTTCGGGTCACTCTCCAGCAGTTTCCAATCATACCGTATTGGCAGACGCTCCAGATCTGCAGCATAGCTGTTTTTGTCCACTTTGAGGGTATAACAGGTATCTTGAAGATCGCACTCTCCGGCAGCGTCACAGATAGGGCAGTCGAGTGGATGGTTGACCAGCATTAATTCCAGGGTCTTTTTTCGTGCAGTCTCAAGCTCCGGTGACGTCGTGATAACCGTAATACCATCTTTTACCGGGGTATTACATGCGGTCATAAAGCGTTCGACCCCTTCAACTTTTACGACGCAAATCCGGCAGGCACCGGTCGTGGATACTTTTTTCAGCCAGCAGAGGGTCGGGATTTTAATGCCTATCTGCGCTGCCGCTTCCAGAATGGTTGTGCCGACAGGGACCGTCACCTGGATGCCGTCAATGGTGACCGTTGCCGTCGTGCTTTTATCGCTGGACTCTGTATGTGCCATCGTAACTGTTTCTCCTTTTATAGTGCAACCATCGCCATGCGGTAGCAGCGCAAACAGCGGTCTGCCTCTATCTGTGCGGTGCTGTCGCTGAAACCCAGCTCGACTTCGTGGTAGTTCCCCTTGGCGGCGCGTGCGCGGCCATGAACCTCTTTCTGGTTGGCGCGGTCAGAAGAAGCAAGCCATGGAACCTTCTCACCCCTGTCGTAGACGCCCAGATAGGTTAGCAGGTCATCAAAAATATCCTGCTCGGACAGATAGGCTTTCCCCTCTTCGAGCCAGCGCTGAATGACCAGTGCGGCACGGTGGGCATTGCCGATGCAGGCAACTACGGTCAAAGGCCCGATCTCGGCATCACCACCGGCGAAGACGCCGTCGCAGTCAGTAATAAGTGAACGGGAGAGCATGTTGCCCATACTGTCTTTCAGATCCTTGCCGGCAGCATCTTTCAGGGGCAGATGTTTGGTAACTACCGTGTTCCATTTGGTGATGTCTATGCCCATATCGTGCGGTATAAAGCCGAGATCAGGATCCTGACCGATGGCCGGAATGACGGTGTCACACTCGACGATAAATTCGCTCCCCGGTACTGGTTCAGGGCGACGGCGACCGGAAGCATCCGGTTCACCCATTGCCATACGAACACATTCGACACCGGTTACCTGATCATTTGCGTCCACGACAACTCTGGTCGGGAGTACCTGAAATTCAAAGCGAACCCCTTCTTCGTCAGCGCCGTCAACCTCCCAGACGTCAGCCGGCATCTCTTTGCGAGAGCGGCGATAAAGCAGGACAGATTCCTCTGCCCCTTCGCGCAGAGCCACCCGAACACAGTCGATAGCGGTATTACCACCTCCGACAACGCATACTTTTTTACCCATGCCGGTCGGATTGCCAAGATAGGCCTCGCGCAGAAAATCGATACCTCCGGAGAGGAAACCCTTATACCCCTTGTCCTCCCCTTCAACTCCCATCGGTTTGGAGCGATGTGCTCCAGGCGCAAGAAAAACGGCGTCGTACTGCTGCTTCAGCTCAGGGAGGGAAATATCTTTGCCGACGCGCATGTTGAATTTTATCTCCGAACCGACTGACTCGATGATGTCAACATCACGCTGCAGAACAGCACGCGGCATACGGTAGGCGGGGATTCCGACGGCAATCATGCCGCCGCCATACCCTTCAGGAAGCGCTTCAAAAATTGTTGATTTATACCCCTCAAGGCCGAGATAGTAGGCACACGCCAGTCCGGCCGGCCCGGCACCGACAATAGCCACCTTCTTATCCTTGGCAGGCTTGGGAACCATCGGCGGGGTGATATTGTGCTGCCACTCGTAGTCGGAGGCGGTGCGCTTCAATACCATGATATTGATGGCATCATCGACGTTTTTGCGTCGGCAGGCGGTCTCGCAGGGGTGAGGACAGACACGGCCGCAGACAGCCGGCATCGGCATGTTCTCGCGGATAGTGGCCAATGCTTCGCCATACTGGTAGTTCTTGATTTCTTCTATATACTTCGGGATGTCGATGTGTGATGGACATTTGTCCATGCAGGGAGCGGTGATTTTGTGGATGTAGGTAGACGGACTGGATGCTTTTCCGCCATTTATATAAGCAATGAACTGCTCCCTGTAGTGCGTAACCGCATCAAAAACCGGCACTGTGGAACTCTGGCAGAGGGTACACTTACAGTTTGTCAACAGTTCGGCCAGGTCGCCGACCGTATCCAGATCCGCTTCGGCAGCAGTTCCGTTTAACACATTCTTGAAAAGATCCATCAGTACCTTGGTGCCCTTTTTGCCAGGCGTACAGCGACCGCAGCAGTAAAGAGTCTGGACCCGCTTCATATACTCGGCTGTCATCTCGGGAACATCAACAGACTTGTCAAAAATAATGATGCCGTCCCATCCCATAAAGGCACGCAGAGGACGTTCGCCATCAAAGGCCACCGGAAGCTTGTAAGAGACGGCTTTCGCCTCGACTGATTCATCCCTGTTATCTACAACAGTCCTACCCCACGTGGAAAACACGACCTGTGACACAAAAACCTCCGCCAGACGAACCGGAACTCAAGTTAACTACCTGTATTTATTGAATAAAATATTTTATCAGAATCGTATACAGTGCGCATACCTATCACAACAACATACTATAAATCAAGGGAAAAACAGTCATATAGCTCTATTCAGTACGTAACCGGTTTTACCTTTGTCATATTTGTGGTATACGCATATACCACGTTGTTCCGATCCCCATTTACCAGGAGAAACAGATCTTATGCCAGGTCACCAAAACAGTAAAGTTGCCTTTCAGCGGCTCTTTGAAACCAATATGGGTATTAAACCGGGGGAGCGGGTACTGGTATTCAGCGACATCATCCACCCGGATGAAACGCCCTCTGCTTCAGATCTTGATCGGCGGAAGCGTTTACACGCCACTGCGCGGGTGGCGGCTGAATTTGCCGCCGATGAATACGGCAGCGGCCAGTTTGTGGAGTTTCCCTCCACACCCGCTTCTGGTGCCGAGCCGCCAATTGAGTTGTGGCTGGCTACCTTCGGAACTGCGATCATTTCAGCTTTAACATCCGATGGTCTGCTGACAAAACTTCTCGCCAAGACGGCATCACCGGAAGAGATTGGCATAGCCAGAGAAATTGTGCTTGAGCGGCAAGATGACGTCGCTAGAATTATTATTGCATTATCGAACAACTCCACCAGCCACACCCGCTATCGGGCATTGGCCTGCGCTGCCGGGTGCCGCTTTGCCAGTCTGCCGCATTTTGATCCGGATATGTTTCATTCGTCCATGACCGTTGACTGGAGCGTTCTTGCTGCGCGTACCGCCCGTCTAGTTACTGCGGTCAACTGCACAGATTGGATCCGCGTTACCACACCAAACGGTACCGATATGAACATCTGCAAGCAGGGACGACACGCCGAAGGTGATGATGGCTTGCTGACAGCACCGGGAAGCTTCGGCAATCTCCCGGCAGGCGAGGCCTACTTTGCGCCGCTGGAGGGGAAAAGTCACGGCACTATGGTGATCGAATGGGGGCCGACGCGCAAGCTGGACGAACCGGTTATCCTGACGGTCGAGAACGGTGTCGTCGTGCAGATTGCCGGCAATGATCCGCATCGTGCCCGGCTGGAAGCCAAATTTGCTGAAAACGCCAACTGCCGCAATATCGCTGAGTTAGGTATCGGCACCAATGATAAGGCGAGCCGTCCTGACAATGTGCTGGAAGCAGAGAAAATCCTCGGCACGATCCACATCGCCCTGGGCGATAACAGCGGTTTCGGCGGCACGGTCAGTGCGCCGTTTCATGAAGACTATGTCTTCTATCAGCCAACCCTGACGGCA
>CAYQMO010000181.1:0-7861 GCA_964418315.1 uncultured Geobacter sp.
CCTCAATACCAATTTATTTGTCAAGTGAAATATAAAAGGTAATTACTATTCAGTTGCCTCTCTTTCCAACGCACTGCGTGGGAATTTAAAACCAGGGACGCTTTCCATATTTTCTGTGACAAATATTATATGTGACAAATATTATATTGACGCCACTATTTAATAGGAATAGCGTTTAACCAACAAAACAGTTTCACGCAACGGCGCAACGACGCAACGAATGAAATCAGTAACATAAATCATTATTCCGGTGAACCCTGTTGGTTAATCATGATTTAGGTATAAGTTTTTGTTTTTCGTTGCGTTCGTTGCGGCGTTGCGTGATCAAAAGCTGTTTTTAGGCCTGATTTTACAGATAACGTCCTGCTGAATAAATACACTGCAAACGGCATAAAAATGCGTGTTAAGCATAGAAAGGTGAATATGATGAAATTCCTGCTCGTTTTTGTTTTGATGTTAACCTTGCCGCTAAGCGTTTTAGCCTCCGATTATCAAGGCAGTTGCTCTATTTCCTTCAAAGGCAGCTCAACTCTTCACGATTTTAATGGCAAGGCCAGTTGCCTCCCCTTTTCTGCCAGCAACAGTAATGGTGTCTTGGATATTCCGGATGTGAGAGTAGCGATTGCCGGTATGGATACTGACAACGCCTCGCGGGACAATAAAATGCGTGAGATGTTTGAAGATAAAAAATTTCCACTGATTACCGGAAAGATCGGAAAGCTTTCTCTCAATGATATACGCGCAATTAGTAAAAGCAGCCCCGATACTCCTCAAAAAATTACTTTCCTGCTGGAAATTCGCGACATTGCCAAGCCGCTAACTGCATCCGTTAAAAATATTACGGAAACTGATACAGGTTTTACTGCTGATATCGAATTCAACGTCTCTCTGGCAGAGTACAAACTTTATCCCCCTTCCGTTCTTGGCATGATCAAAGTCAGCGACAAAGTTGCGGTAACGGTCACTTTTGTTATGAAAGACTCAAAAGTCCCTCTAAAAAAATAATGCATAAAAAAGGATAAATATATGTCGATCCGGATCCATCATATTGAAACTGCAGTACCTCATGTCTGCTACAACCAGTCGGAAATCGGCAATAAAATGATTGACTGGAGTAGTGATGAGCGGGACAAGCGGATCTTGCGAATGCTTTACCGCAGCTCCGGAATCGACACCCGCTACAGCGTTATTCCTGATCTGGGAGCAAATTTTCTGATTCCTGACGGCGATGGATCGTTCCGGCAGCAGAGTACCGCTGAGCGTAATGCGACCTTTACTACCGAAGGGACCAAACTCGCCGTTGAACTTGGACACAAGCTGCTCGCCGCTGCCCCTGAATTCACCCCTGAAGACATCACGCACGTTATAACAGCTTCCTGCACCGGCTTTTTCAATCCGGGTATTGATTACGTACTTTGCCAGGAATTGGGACTTCCAGGAAACACTGCCCGTTTCAATCTCGGATTTATGGGATGTTACGCCGCCTTAATATGGCCACCCAGTTTTGCATTGCCAACCCTGACGCCGTGGTTCTGGTTATGTGCCTTGAGCTTTGCACCCTGCATCTTCAGATCAACGGTAGCGAAGACACCATATTGGCCAATTCCCTGTTTGCCGATGGAGCCGGAGCTGTTCTGGTCAGCGCCAGGCAGCCCAAAGATGGTATTGCCACCTACCGGATCTGCGATTTCGATTCAGCATTGATCACAAGCGGGCGTGATGCTATGGCCTGGAGCATCGGCGATCTTGGCTTCGACATATCACTCTCCAGCTATGTTCCAAAAATTATCGGAGCCGGGATTGTGGATTTACTCAAGCCACTGCTTTCTAAAAATGCCCTGTCAATTAAGGATATCCAGCGATGGGCGGTGCATCCCGGAGGCAAGTCAATAATTGACAAGGTCGCAGCAAGCCTTGAATTAACTCCGGAGCAGGTTCTGCCGTCACGGCATATCTTAAAAAAGTACGGCAACATGAGCTCCGCGACGATTCTTTTCGTGCTCAAGGAGACATTGTTGCAAGCGGCTACCGAAGACTTTGACAAGGTATGTGCGATCGCCTTCGGTCCCGGTCTCACCGTTGAAATGGCTCTGCTGCAGATAGACCGGATAGCAGGCGAGCATTCCTGATAATGATTTCCCCTGTCGTCGTCGAAAATCTGTTTTTCAGGTTAGTGAATAAGTGGCGTTTGATCTGCCTCTTTACGATCCTGCTAACAACCCTCTTCATGGCCTTTTTTGCCCTCCAGGTGCCGGTCGAGAGCAACAACGCTTCAATGGTTTCACTTGATCGCAAACTCCAGTCCAATTACGACCTTTTCCGTAAGACATTCGGCAATGATGAAATCCTCCTGCTGGCCTTCAACCGCCCAGACCTGTTGCAACCTGAAGGGCTGCGGATTGTCGATCTGATGACGGAGCAGATTGCCGGAATTAAAGGGGGCGCCAGGGTTTTAAGTCTGACCAATGCCATGCAGCTGGTTTCTGGAGATTTTGGAGCCGAAGCCATCCCCCTTGTCGCAAAACCCTACACTGTTCATAATTCGCATAAAATCAGGCTGGCACTTGAGCAAAACCCTGAACTATCACAAATGCTGCTTTCAAGAGATCAGCAGACAAGTATTATTCTCATCGATCTTGCTGGTGACTCGCTGGAGCAAGAGAGGGGCATTGCCGCCATTGAAGCCCTGCTTGCTGCACGCTTCAGCGATCAAAATGTACATCTGACAGGCATACCCCTTCTGAAGCTGACCGTTTCCCGTCTCATTCAGCGCGACCAGCAGGTGATTATACCGTTTTCGGTTGCGGTGCTGGGTTTATTGCTGCTGCTTATGTTTCGCCGCCTTTCCGGACTGTTGATTCCGGTTGTCGTCATGGCAATCAGCCTCTGCTGGACAATCGGACTATACAGTCTATGCGGATATTCATTGAACACGATTACCGCTCTGCTCCCACCGGTCATCATGGTGCTTTCCATTGCAACCTCCGTCCATCTGTATAGCGGATGGCTACAGTTGCATGGTGAGCCGGGCGATCCGAAACGCTTGCTTGCCGGAGAAATGCAGAAACTGTTTCTCCCCTGCCTGTTCACCACTATTACAACGGCTCTTGGCCTTGTCTCCCTGCTGATCAGCGATCTGCCTGCAGTTCAGCTTTTTGGTGTTTTCTCCGCAGCAGGAGTCATGATTTCATTTCTGGTAAACATTCTCGTAATGCCGTCGGTTTTAAGCTTTCTGCCGATGCCGGAAACGGCGGACCGACACCTGCATGACAGAGGCGTGCTCAGAAACATTTTGAACAGGGCGGCAAACTTAACCGTTCATTATCCGCATCAGGTGCTGATTTCGTCGCTGATTCTGGCGGTAATAGCATTGAGCGGAGTAGGGCGAATCGAAAACAATACCGATCTGGTCCGTTTCCTAAAACCAGAATCCACTTTGCATCGTGACACGATGTTGATAGATCAGGCATCAGGGGGGGTGAGCCGAATCGAATTCATGCTCACCCGTAAAGATGGCAGAGCCTTGACCACCCTCGAAGACATGACTCGCCTTGGCAGACTTCATGAGTCAATTGACAAACAACAAAATGTCTCCGGAAGCTACAGCATTCTCAGCCTGCTCAGACAACTAAGCCGCGCCGAAATGAAGCAGCAGCAACTTGCTCTCCCTGACAACAACCATGATCTGCTGAAGCTGTTTGATCTGCTGGAGGTTGCCCCGGATCAGGATTTTCTGCGTAAAATTATCAGTCCGGACTTTACAAGGTTGCGCCTGAGTGTACGAACCAAGGCAATTGGCACCGCAGACACGGCACAGATTGTGTCTAGCATCGAGCGGGATGCTGTCGCAAGGCTGGGAGGGGAGTATAATCTGACCCCTACAGGAGACAACTATCAGATGGTTATCGATTCCAACCGCCTGGTAGCCAGCGTCATAAGTAGCTTCAGTCTTTCCCTGAGCACTGTTTTCATGGCCATTTTTATTCTGTTCAGGTCGTTCAAGCTTCTGTTCCTGGCCTTGATTCCGAACCTTATTCCGCTGGCCTGGACAGCCGGGCTGATGGCTTTACTTGATATCGATCTCAGTACCGGAACAGCGATGATCGCAGCGGTGGCAATCGGCTTGACCGTTGACAGTACAATTCATTATCTGGCCCGCTTTCAGAGAGAAGAGTGCGGGGATTGCAAGGAAGCTGTGATGCGTACGACAATCGCAACCGGCCGCGCATTGACTATTGCCGCCCTGGTTCTGTTTTTTGGCTTTTCGGTTGGCGGGCTAAGCAGTTTTTTACCAACTATATACTTCTCGCTTCTGACCGGGATCACAATGCTGGGTGCCCTGGTGTGCGACCTCCTTGTCCTGCCGGCCAGCCTCGTACTCTACGATTCATGGCAAAAAGGGTGACCTCTATGAAAAAACAGATCATATCATTGATGATACTACTGTTCCTCCCTGCGGTTGCGTTCGCAACCCAAAACAGTGCCGACCGGTTGATCCATAATGCACAGGTTCCTGCCGGGCCGCCATATCAGGGCGAAGTTCGTATTATACGCCGGGATTCCGCATTGGTGGTGCAGACACTTTTATACAGCAAAGTAATGCAGCGCGTGGTCGGAGCGATCCAGAGGAAAGAGTTAGAGGAGTGGCCAGAGGAGAAGGTCGGTTCGGTCGATTCCAGACGTTACACTGAGGAACTAGCCCGGGCGTACCATCTGGTTCTGGATCGCGCCAAAAAAATGCAGAATCCAGGGGATCGCGAACGACACATACAGTTGATGATTGAATTTGTCATTGATGAAAAGCAGAGCTACGTTGCACTCTATGCGCCAACACTGACGCGAGAGGGAGAGCGGCTTGTCCTGCAAAAGAAAGAACTTTTGAAAAAGCTGCCGCTCTCGCGAAGTTACGTAAACGAAAATATGCACCTGATTATTAAGGACAGTTTTCAGGTTGAGGCTGATAAAGCGGTCGAATTATTGCGGCAATAGCGGAGATTAAAAATGAGCAACTGGCAGGATGCCTTGAAAATCGGCGAACAGATAGATAGTCCGGATAAAAAACGACACTTTAACGAGCAACATTTTACCGAAGCGGCGAGCCACTATGATTTTGCCACCCGGGCGATGTCGCTGGGCCGCGATCAGAGCTGGAAAAGACAGATGATTGCCGCCCTGCCGGAGATGGCTGCGCCGCTCTGCGTGGATCTTGCCAGCGGAACCGGTGATATCGCCTTTATGCTTGGCGCACGGTATCCGGATGGTCAGGTTACCGGCATCGACCTGACGGCAGATATGGTGGCTCTGGCCGATCAGCGCAACCGCCTGGAGAATGTCTGCTTTGCTTGCCGGGATATGGCGGAAACCGGTTTTGCTGATGCGTGCATTGATATCGTTACCGGCAGTTATGCACTGCGCAATGCACCAGCTCTGGGCAGGGGGCTTCAGGAGGTCTGCCGAATAATGAAACCGGGCGGATATGCCGCCTTCCTCGACTTTTCAAAATCGAGCCGGCGCTTGATGCAGGTGGTTCAGTACTGGCTGCTCAAGTTCTGGTGCGGACTTTGGGGAACCCTGCTCCACGGCAATCCGACGATCCATGCCTATATCGCCGACAGCCTTGAGCAATTTCCCCCTCGCGAGGAGTATCATCAGATGATCCAGCGCACAGGTTTTGATATCGTTTACCTCCGACTCTTCTATTTCGGCATGCTGGAGCTTGTTGTAATTCGAAAAACAGTTAAGGTGGGGCAATGAGATGAGACTGAGTGTAGCAACCAATTTTGATCCGGAACTCGTGGAACGGTGCCGTGATTACCCGGTCACCGAACTTTTCGGCAAGCTGCGCACCGATGCCGTGGGTGGCGGACGGGCACCATACCAGTTGGCCAAGGTGTCAAGGCGACAGTTGGAAGATCATGTCCGGCATCTGCATAAATCGGGAATTGCCTTCAACTACCTGCTCAACTCGTCCTGCATGGGAAACCGTGAGATCACCCGCAAGGGGCAGAACGAGATAAACGAACTGCTCGGCTGGATAAGCTGCATCGGCGTCGCGGCAGTCACTGTCTCCTCCCCATTCATGCTGCAGCTTATTAAAGTCAGGCACCCGCACCTTAAAGTCAGAATCTCGGTGTTCGCTGGGGTCGATCGGGTACGCAAAGCCCAGATGTGGGAAGAGCTTGGCGCAGACTGCATTGTCCTCGATAGTATCCTGGTCAATCGCGAACTTGAGACCCTGAAAGAGATTCGCAAGGCGGTCAAGTGTGATCTTGAGCTGATGGCAAACAACAATTGCCTCACCGGCTGCGCCATGTCCCCCATGCATATGAACACGCTTGCCCACACCGGCCAGTCCTGGCACGACAACAAAGGCTTCTTCATCGACTGGTGTTTTCTCAAATGCACTGAGATGAAGATGCGTAATCCGGTACATTACATCCGTTCGGAGTGGATACGCCCCGAAGACCTTTCGATTTATGAGGAGATTGGCTACGACCTTTTCAAAATCGCCGAGCGCGATATTCCTACCGAGATCATGATGACCCGGATCAAGGCCTACTGCGAGCGCTACTACGACGGCAACCTGCTTGACCTGATCCAGGCCTATGGTTTTCAGGGAATCAAGGAGAATCACAACTACTACAAGCGGGGAATTGGCTGGTTACTGCGCTTTATAATTCGACCCGGGCTGGCCAATCCATTCCGGATGCTGCCGCTCAAGCGTCTGGCCGAGCTGCGCGGCATGATCCGACCGATCGAGGGGCGTCCGCCGGTATACATCGACAACCGTGCCCTGGATGGTTTCATGGAACGCTTTCGCAGCAAAAGCTGTATCGGCGTCGATTGCGAAGATTGCCGCTGGTGTCACGAATTTGCCGACAAGGCGGTGACAATTGATGAATCCAACCGCGCCGAATCTCTTGACGCCTACGATCAGTTGTTCGAATCGCTGCATGGCGGCAGCATGTGGAGCTATCGACTAAAAACCAGGTAGAGTAGGGGACATGTTTCACCCAGCCGCCCTCATCAAACCGGAAGTGTAGTTTTCCCGCCCAGATATGTATAGATAAGCGCTCCAATAATTGCCCCGGTAAGATTCGCAATCAAATCCTTGAAATCAAAACTGCGTCCGTAATGCATGGTACTCTGTAAAACTTCCATGAGCGCGCCGTACATAAAAACGGCTGTCAGCAGAGTACAGATGAACCTGAGTCGCTGATTACAGGCGTCATAAATCCAGCAAGCCAGGAATGAAAGTCCCAGATACATACAGATGTGAACCAGTTTATCGACACCGGGGAAAAGTGGAATCTGCGGTAAAGAGTTGGATGGCCACAGGGATAATAGTGCAATTACAAGAAGATATACGGCACCAATAGTTTTTCTCACCTGCGGTTTAAGCGTGTGGATATATGAAATCATAATCTAAAAATACCTTTTACACTGGGTGGATTGACGAGATTTTAAAGCCGGTTTGTAGAACTAATCAGGAAATAAATTGGCATGATACTCCTACAGACATCCCATCCCTATTGAACGATGCGCACTATAACCCACTTTGCCCCCACTGTCAAAAACGACCGTTGTTGTGGGTGTGCGACAAATTTATGGGAGACGATAAACCTTGAAACTGTTACCCGCTTCAGTTATAAATATCGCTTGTCAAACCGTCGTCACCATCGTTCTGATACTTAAATATAACCTGTCGTAACCCCGCTAAACTGTTGGCATTTACCGCTGACGGATCATAAACATGAAATTCCTGGAGTCTGTGTGAAAATTTGTTCGCTGGCGAGTGGTAGTAAGGGTAACTGCCTCTATCTTGAAACGGGAGACACTCGTGTTCTGGGGGATGTCGGCC
>CAYQMO010000182.1:0-5349 GCA_964418315.1 uncultured Geobacter sp.
GATCGGTGAATCTGAGATCAATCAGGCTGGCGGCATTTAATACGAATGTAGTTGTTAGGAACAGGCCGAACAGGATGCGCAGCAGATGCTGGCGTATAAGGGTTTTCAATCTCTTCATGCTACTTCTCCGTTAGTTTCACTATCTTGTCCTGATCACACTCTACTATGACCGTCTCAGCTTCCAAATCAAGAGGGGCGATAGAAAAAATTCCGACCGGGGTCTCTTTCCCCTTGACGATCACCCGCTCCCGTCCGAGTATCGATACCCCCCGGAACTGCCCGGCTGCGATTACCGGGCGCAGTTTTTCCAGTGTATACTCGGTGATCAGAACTTTAGCGTCATAACGCCTCGTCAAGCCTTCAACCCGCGCCCCAAGATTGACGTGATCGCCGATTACAGTGTAGTCCATCTTCTTCCCTTCAGCGCCGATATTACCGACAATCGCCTCGCCGCTGTTCAAGCCGATTCCGGATGAGAGCGGCATTTTCCCTTCCGCTTCCCACTTGATCCGTAACTGATCGAGCCGCTCCTGCATCTCCAGCGCGCAGCGCACAGCCCGCACAGCATGATCATCCTGCTTCATCGGAGCACCCCAGAAGGCGACAATGGCATCACCGATGAACTTGTCAAGAATCCCCTCCCACTTGAGCACGACATCCGTCATCGCACCCAGATACTCGTTCAGTATTGCGACGACTTCCTCAGGTTTATGACGTTCCGAATATACTGTAAAACTCACAACATCTGAAAAAAGCACAGTTATTTCACGCTTCTGGCCTCCAAGCTGCGCCATTTCCGGGTTGCGGATCATCTCGTCAACCAGGCGTTCCGTGACATAACTGGAGAACATAGCCCGAATCTGACGGGAATGCTTCTCTTCCGAGATCCATCTGGCTATAATACCTGCCGCAGAGATAAATCCCATGTTGAGTATCGGATAGGTAGCGTTGAGCCAGTAGTTGTAGGAGATGAGGGCGATACTACAGGGGACGAAATAGCTGACGATCAAGACAGATGAGAGAATAACGCCCGATTTCGCCTTGAGACGTGGAAGGGAAAGCACCAGTAACAAGGTAGTGATTATAATTACAATAATTTCAACAGTATAGGGGCTCCTCCTGACAAAATCGTTTTTCAGGATATTGTCCACCACGGTGGCATTTTTTTCCACCCCCGGAAAGCTGGCTGAAAAGGGTGTGACCTTCTGATCGAACGTCCCCTGGGCAGAGGTTCCGATCAGAACTATCTTATCCTTCAGCTTATCGGGAGAAAACCTGCCGCTTAGAAGATCGGAGGCTGATATCTGCTGGTAGCTGTTCTCTCCTCCGCGATAGTTGATAATGTTTCTGCCACTTAAGTCGGTGCGGATGATATTCCCGCCAAGCTCAATTGATGAGCCGCCATAAAGTATAAGATCTTGCATTGGAAGTTTGGCTGCGATGCGGGCGATCTGCAGAGAAAAAGATGGATAACAGTCATCACCGTAATTTACGTAAAGGATTTCCCTGCGCAAAACGCCATCCATATCATACAGGTTTGAAACCTGACCTAGCGTGGTAACTTTACCAAATTCCGGCAGCGGAGGGGTTACCTTGATCGATTTTATCGCAAGATCCTTCCATTTTATGCCGGGGACAGTTCTGATGGTCATAAAGGCGGCATCTTCAAGAAAATCGGGGGGAGGTGGTGGAGCAGACGGTTTTTCTGCTGAATCAGCTACCTCAAAGGGGGTTGCCAATACTACATTTCCGGCGTTTTTTAACGCTGCCGCCAGTTTATCGTCATTTTCACGATTCTCCCGCTCGGTAAACATGATATCGATGCCGATGACTTTCGGTTTACCGGTGGAAACTTTGTTCACCAGATCGGCCATTACGGCTCGCGACCAGGGCCAGCGCCCGATCTCGGCGATGCTTTTTTCGTCTACCATGACAATGGCAATATCTGGGGCGGGATCTGTTTTACGAATGAAGTTGCGCAGGTTCAGGCGCAGGTCGTAGGTTTTACTCTCCAGTTTTTCCTGTAAGTACTGCGGATCAATCAGTTGAAGAAGCGAAAAGAGAGTAAGGGAAATTGCCGCAATCAGATAAAAAGCAAGATTCTTTTTCATGATGTTCCCGATAAGTCAATAGCTCCCCCTCCCGCAAGTAGCGGAGAGGTGGAGCTATGAAGCTGTTTTGTCAGAACTTGACTCCGATATCGACCCTGGTCGGCTGTGTTTTTGCCGGCTGCTGCGGAATTACAGGTGCCTTGGGTGGGAGAACTACGACTGCAGGAGTGTTAACGGCTTTTATCGGTTCAGGCGCCGGCGGCGCTTTTATTTCAATCGGAGTGGTGTTTGTTGGTGCTTGCAGAGCTTTAATTTCCACCGGTGAGAGTGTATCCACCTTCATTACCGGCTGTTCTACCGGAGCCGCAGCAGGCGCCGGCTTATCTTCAACCGCCGCCGACTTCTTGTCTGATTCTGCTGCTTTCTGCTCGGTAGCAGCCGGTTTCTGTTCTGCTGCCGGCAGCTTCGCCGTAACTACCAGCGACTGACCGGGAGAAAGCATAACCGGTTTTGCCCCCGGCGGCGCCGTCAGAGAGCGTACGTCAACGATCCCCTCAAGGCAGGTGACACGGGTAAACGATGTGCCGTTCAGACTGCTGACATCGAACAGGATCACTGTGCCGCGAGCCGCAGCAACAACGGTGGGGGTTTTGACTTCAAAGCGTGTCTTCCCGACTACCGCCCGCATTTTGCCGTCAAGCAGATTGAAGAGTGATGCACCATGATCCGTGCGGGAGTGAACGAAGTTGTCAATACTCATGCGCGACTTCTCGGCCAGAGTCAGGACACTGTCGTCGATAAAAAGGAGCTTGGTTCTGGCCCCCTCGGCCGTAGCCACCGTATCCTGCAGTTCGATCCCTAGTTTTGTCTGCAGATCACTAGCCTTGCCAGCGCGCTCGACTGTAGCCTTGCCACGCAGCGAGACCACCGATGCGACCGGCGCGGCAAACGCCGCCCCCGCTATCGTGAAGATAAGCCCGCTGCAAAGTGTAGAAATAAGTAGTTTCATATCAGTACCTTCCATTGAGCATGATGGTGGTTACGCTCCGGGTGTTTGAGTAGCCGTCGATGTTTGACGAATTTTTGCTGTACTTGTGGTCGAGTGACAGGCTGAGCAGGCCGGAGGCCTGCCAGATGATGGCTGCACCACCGGCAAGAGTGGTGTCGGAGCGGAGCTCAGCGGCTCCGGCCAGGATCTCGTCATATTTCTTGGCGACCGCTTCTCCGCTTAAATCCAGTATGAGAGCGTACGGCAGTGAAACGGTAAGCCCTGCAGTTCCGGTATGCGTGTTGGAACTCCAGGCAGATAATTCCGCTAATTCCCTGTCAAAGGTATAACCACCCCGCAAAACAAGGGTTTCGGAGAGAGGGTGTCGATAGCTGAGGAGCATGGAATGGATAACACCGTTCCGGTCTGTATTGGTCGGATAGGTGCCGGAGTTTTTGAAATATGACTGACGGAACCGGTAGTCCAGGCCGATGTTGATCCCGTTGCCAAAGTTGACCTGGACGCCGGGAGTAATGCTGTAATCATTCACAAACGGTTTGTCACCCAACAGTGTCGATCCAAAACTGGTACTCAGTTTTGCAGAATAGAGCGCTGAAAAGCGGTGTTTATAGGAGACATCAAAGGCGTTCTGAGTGATGTTGAAGTCCTTCAGATGGAAGTGCAGTGTCTGGTAGAGTGAATAGCTGCCGGTCAGTTCCTGTCTGCTGTCCTGATAAGCGACGCCATTGAGGCCGAAGATGACAATCCCTTTCCAGTCGCCCATCCGGTCTGTGCCCAGCGGAAGAAGTGACCGATCGGCAGCAAGCGTGACGTTCGAGTCATACTGCATACCCCCTGAAAGGGTCACCCCCCATCGTTTACCGGCACTTTTACCGCGAATATTGGCAAGGTACTTTTCCGCCACCTCACGCATTTCTGAGTCCGGTTGCAGTGCCAGCATGCTCTCCAGGTAGTCGCCGGACTCTTCAAACATATTGCGGTTATAAAAGAAGGTGCCGAGCTCAAGGTTGATGCGTGGGTTGTTCGGATCAAGACGCAGGGCGGCTTTCAAGGCCGACTCCGTTTCCGGGTCATTCGCACGGTTAAGAGCAACTGCAAGATAGAGAGCCGCCTCCGGGTCATTGGGACGTCCTTTTACCGCTTCCCGGTATTCCGCCTGAGCGCTGACAAAGTCACCCGCCTCCAGTGCGACGGCGCCGCGCGCCATCCGTTTTTCAAAGTCGGCTTCGGAGGCAAAAACGGGGGTTGAGAGACAACAGAGTGTGCCAAGTAGTACAAGTTTCCGGAACATGGTTCCTCCTGCCGGTTATTGGATGGTGGTAGTAAGAGTGGGGTTGAGACCGGTAACAACAGCACCGGTAACCTTGTCAAAGAATTCATACGATTTTATCGAAAAATCGGTTTCAAGCGGTATTGTCCCCTCAGAGACCAGCAGGTGAATAATAATCTGATCCTCCGTGCCGAAACCGGCAAGATCGATTACAGAAAAGTCTAGTACTGAATCGACAGAGTTATAAGTAGCTTTTTGAACTTTATACGCTGCAGGTGCTGTGCTGATGAATTCAACAGCGGCATCAACTACACCGCCGCTGGAGTTCAATGCCGGTGCAACGCCACGCGGCATTTTAATCACGATATGAACACCGCCTATATTGAGCCCGGCTGCCAGTGCCGACGCCTTTATAACCGTCTTGACATTGCCTGTTTTTGCTGGTTGCGCTTTTGGCTGTGAAACACCGCCGCAAGCGGCCAACAGCGCGATGCAGAGTGAAGCAAGGATAAAACTGAGAATCTTCTTCATTGATAGTCCCCCTCGGTTGTTTCGTGTGCAGTTACTTTTCATAGCCCCACCACCTTGCGGAGAATTACGATGGTATCGCCCAGGTTTATCACTCCGTCCGGTTGTGGAACACCTTCGATCAGCGGAGCAACATTACCATGCAGAATTTCGTCTGCAGTAGGGATTTCCAGCTTCATGGCGAAGTTGAGCGATTTGAGGGCATCCGTTATATCCGGCACGTTTTTGCCCACTGCCGGAATCATCACACCATCAACACCAGGTTTAGCCCCAATATAGACTACAGCGGTCTTGGAGGTGGATATGTTACCGGCAGAATCTTTGGCAAATGCATAGAGGGTGTTGTTGCCCCAGGTGCGGAAGGTGTAAGAGGATGGCACGCTCACCGACCACGCCGGGTTTGTTGCAAGTGGAGGGGAAGCATTATCGGAAAGCAGATAACCTGTGACCCCAATTGCGTCAGTGGCGCTAAGCTCTGTTATCGCAACGTT
>CAYQMO010000182.1:5359-7740 GCA_964418315.1 uncultured Geobacter sp.
AGGCATTGAGAATTTTGCAATTTCTGGCGCGGTGGTATCGGTCAAAATTACCGTTATGGTAGTTGTGGAGCTCTGTCCCTTGAAGTTGACAGTGTCGTTAGGAGTAAAGACAGTTGACAGCGTCTGACCCGCTCCAACATTCAGGACTGTACCGGCTGCCGGTGTGTAAGCAAATGTTCCAGGAACGTTGGCGGTGGCATTCAGTTGGCTGCCACTTAAAGCCGTGCCGGATAAGATGTCAGAAGGCTTGGCCCAGGTGATAACCGGGGTGGCTTGGCCGACAACCAGACTCACCGTTTTCGTTGCAGTTTTGTAGGTGGCTGTATCTGTTGGCGTGAAGGTCACCGATAATATATGTGTACCGACTGGCAGAACCGTGCCGCTCACCGGTGTGTACGTGAATGTACCGGCAACGCTGGCGGTGGCATTCAACTGGGCATTGCCGAGTGCAGTGCCGTAGGTTGTTGCCGCAGGTGTTGCCCAGGTGATAACCGGGGTGATAGCAGAGGATGCTTGAATGACTATCAAACTCACCGTTTTCGTTGCAGTTGTGTAGGTGGCTGTATCTGTTGGCGTGAAGGTCACCGATAAGGAATGTGTTCCGACTGGCAGAACCGTGCCGCTCACCGGTGTGTAGGTGAATGTACCGGCAACGCTGGCGGTGGCGTTCAACTGGGCGGTACTGAGCGCCGTGCCAAATGTGATTGCCGCAGGATTGGACCAGGTGATAATCGGGGTAGAGGAGGAGGATGTAACAATATTTATGGTGGTGGAACCGTTCGACCCGTTGTTTTTGCCGTCACCGTTGTATATCGCCTTGATTGTGTGCGAACCGACAGTCAACGTTGAGGTGCTGTATTCGGCAATACCGTTATTCAAGGGAGCGGAGCCGAGTGTGACCGACCCATCCTGGAATACGACGGTTCCGACAGGGGTGTCACTACTGCTCGCAACAGTTGCCGTAAAGGTAACGGATTGCCCTGAAATGCCGCTGCTGCCGGTAGATGAGGCTACCGATGTCGTGGAGTTGACCTTGACCGTAACCGTCGGAGAATTCACCAACAAGGCAAAAGTTCCCTCGATGTTCGATTTCACCGCCGTAGTAAAGATATTCGCCCCCACAGTAGTTCCCACTGTTACGCCTGAGTAAGTGATGGTTATGGTTGCCCCCTCCGCAAGAGTAACTCCGGTCACCTTGATAACGCCGCCGACAAGAGACGCCGTCCCGGTGCTGCTTGTCACGCTGCCGCCGCTCCAGCCGGCAGGAACCGTAACATTTATTTCGCCGTTGCTCATGCCGCCTGCCGCCGTCGCATAATTCAGGGTAAATGCCTGACCTCCAGCGCCAGCCAAGGCAGTTGGCGGCGATACGGAAGAACCTGATATCGGCACAATGCCCCCACCACCTGTCTGGTCGCTGGTTCTGAGTGACGAAAGGAAAAGACCGGTTGGCACCACTTGATCGCCGGTATCCGCCACCGCTATCTTGATGGTATGCGTAGTTCTTGTCATATCAAGAAGCCCGACAACTGACTGCGGAATCGCCCACGAATCCCATCCACTCAAAAGAGTAGAATAATAGTTATTCAACTCAGATTTCGTAGTGACGCGCAAAATCTGTCCATTCGGGAGCTTGGCGTAATTCACCCCGTCTACAAAAATTCCGGCAATATCCCAGTCTGAAGTGTAATTCTCCTGACTGGCAAAGAGAAAGTCCAGATTGACGGAGCTGATTCCAGCCGGCACGGTAAAATCGAAACTTAAGGCACTGACTCCAGTAACTGGCACAGAAGTATATCCGGCGCCATCCAGTACTGCCTTAAGATCCGAGTCCCCTTGGGAGTCAACAAAAGCGCCATTTTCATCCGTTATGCTGCTCGGCAGACCAACTCCCGATGTGAGAGCAATTCCCCCTCCCAAGGTCAAGCGTTTGCCACTAGTCAGAGTCCCACCATCCATAGCACTGTACGTGGAGGTTGCCGCCAAAGGCCCTTTTAGAACTTCAGTGCCGCTGATAACCGTAATGGCGGAATCTGCAACCAGCTTTGAGATCAGCGAGGCGGCACTGGTTCCCTGAACAAAGTCGTTGAAAACGGTGTCGGAATACGCCTCCTGAGGCAGCGCAAATACCGGTAACGCCAAAAAAATAACCAGCAGCATCTTTAGAAAATAGTTTTTCATGTTATAACCCTCTCGGTATGGCGGTTTCGAATTATAAAAAGACTGCCTAAAACTTCGTTTTGCAAGATAATTCATTCCATGGATTTTTGCAAATCAAAAAAATTATTTTTCTTCAATCAGAAACAAACGATCAAAAACATCCCTAATCTTACCGGTTATCTCCTCGTAATCACAGATCAGGGCGGCGCCCGGATTCTTCA
>CAYQMO010000183.1:0-7711 GCA_964418315.1 uncultured Geobacter sp.
GCATTGCTCCGAAAAAATGATAATTGCCGCGCGGTTGTATCATGAAATCTGTGTTGTTACAACATTGATCCGTTCAATTAAATTACCCGGCAACTTTTTTCCTTGACACGATTGCCCACTTTCAGTAAGTTACACCTCTTCAAAAAAAATCTTGGCCTGTATTTGATTACGGGTTGTATTCCGGGTGGGAAATTTATGAGAACAGAAGTTGCAAAAGCAGAGAATATAAAACGAGACTGGTACGTTGTTGATGCACAGGATGCCGTTTTGGGTCGTCTTTCCACTCAGGTGGCCAACGTCCTGCGTGGCAAGAACAAAGCGTTTTTCACACCCAGCGTTGATACCGGCGATTTTGTTATCGTTGTAAACGCTGAAAAGATCGCCCTGACCGGTCGTAAGTTAGCAAACAAAATCTATTACAGCCACTCCGGTTACGTCGGGGGCCTAAAGGAAATTACAGCAGGCAAACTGCTTGAGAAAAAGCCGGAAGAGCTCATCAAGAAAGCTGTCAAAGGGATGCTGCCAAAGAATAAACTTGCCCGGGCAATGCTCAGCAAGCTTAAAATATACGCGGGACCAGACCATCCACACGCAGCTCAGTTGCCAATAAAACTGGCACTTTAATTATTCCCAAGGAGAAAATGATATGGCCGCAGTTAGTTATTATGGAACAGGCAAACGCAAAACATCTATTGCTCGTGTTTGGCTCAAGCCGGGTGTAGGAACCTTTACCGTCAACCACAAAACTCTCGACGAGTATTTTGGTCGTGAAACATCCAAAATGGTTGTTCGTCAACCGTTTGAACTGGTTGAGAAAGTCGGTATTTTTGATGTTTTTGTCACTGTTTCAGGTGGCGGCGATACCGGCCAGGCTGGCGCTATTAAGCATGGCATAACCAAAGCTCTTCTGCTGCACGAGCCGGAGTTGCGCGGTGTCCTTAAAAAGGCAGGATTCATTACTCGTGACTCGCGCATAAAAGAGCGTAAGAAGTACGGCAAGAAGGCAGCTCGCGCCCGCTTCCAGTTCTCCAAGCGTTAACAACTGGATTGACATTATACCGAGTACGTAGAAAGGGGAAATCCGTAAGGGTTTCCCCTTTTATTATAAGGTTACCACGATGATTACTTCTGAAACAGTTGCCTGTCTCGAATTCGACAAAATTCTTGCCGAAATATCCCGGCATGCCCACAGCTCCTGTACGATTGATCGTATCGGCAGCATTCGACCGCTTAATGCTCTTCAAAAAATCAGCACCGTGTCAGGACGTATCGACGAGATCTGCGCCCTTGACTTGGCAGGTATCTCTCTTGCTCTTGGAAGTTTTGAGGATGTCCGCCCCTATCTTGAGCGGTTACGGCCTGCTGGTGCAGTTCTGTCACCGCACGATTTATTGCGGTTTATTCCGGTTTTTCGTCTCTACGCCGCTTTGGCCAGACAGTTTGCTCCACGTGTTGACCTCCCTCTGCTCCGAGCAATTAATCCACCTCTACAGGGTTTTCCTGATCTTCTCGACCCGCTTGTTGCCTCAATTGATGCCGATGGCAGCATCCTCGATTCTGCCTCCAGGCTGCTCAAGGAGATCCGTCGTGCCAAACGGAGCCTTGCGGGACGCATTCGCAAAAAGATCGAGGAAATTATCCGGGATAGCGGTATTGAAAAATTTCTGCAGGATGATTTCATCACACAGCGTTCCGGGCGCTGGGTCATTCCGGTACGCATGGATTCCAAGGGGATGGTCAAGGGGGTGGTGCATGATGTCTCTTCGTCGGGCGAAACCGCCTTCATGGAGCCGATGGAGATCATACCGTTTGTAAATGAACTCGAAAACCTTACTGCCGATGAGAAGGGGGAGGAGATACGTATCCTCCGTCAGCTTTCAGCATGGATACGAGAGGATGCCGATCAGGTTGCCGCCTGCTTTGAAACGCTTCTGGAGCTGGATACGCTGAACAGCGCGGCTCGCTTTGCTATTGAATTTAATTTAGAGCCGGCCACGATCAACGAGCGGGGAGAGCTACGCCTTGTGGAAGCCCGGCACCCTTTGTTGCTGATGATGCAGAAGAGCGGGATACTGAAACAGGTAGAGCCGCTTGGATTGACGTTAGGGGAGGAGGGGGATGACACTTCTGCTGCCTCGGTCATGGTTATCACCGGTCCCAATGCCGGGGGCAAAACCATTGCCCTCAAAACTGCCGGAATGCTGCTGCTGATGGCTCTTTCCGGTCTGCCGGTTCCTGCGGCGGAGCGCTCAACCTTTCCGTTGATTGATTCGCTTCTGGTTGATATCGGTGATGAACAGTCGATCGAGAGGAGCCACTCCACTTTTTCAGCTCACGCTGCACGAATAACGGCCATTATTGAGCAGAGCTCCGTAGGCACACTTGTGCTGTTGGACGAACTTGGCGCTGGTACCGAACCGCTACAGGGGGCGGCTATTGCCTGCGGTGTGCTGCATGAACTGCAGCAGCAGGGCTGCATGGTGATTGCGACTACGCACTTAAGTGACATCATCGGCTTTGTCCACCGCTCCCCCGGCATGATCAACGCCGGAATGGAGTTCGATGACGCCAGTTTTACACCGCTTTATCGCCTGATTGTTGGTGAACCGGGGCAGTCGCATGCGGTGGAGATAGCCAGACGCTTTGGCATGCCGGAACGGGTGATAGCGTTTGCCCGCCGGATGCTAGGCAATTCAGGCAGCGAGTTTGCCGGGTTGCTGACAGAACTTCGTCAGAAGCGCAAAGAGTTTGAAGATCTTCGTTCCGTTCTCAAATCGCGTGAACTGGAACTGGATCTACGGAGTAGAGATCTTGAGGCCAGGGCGGATGAAGTGCTCCGAATTCGTAAAGAGGCGGCCGAAAAGGGATGGAATGATGCCAAGGAACTTATTTCCGCTACGAGACGCCGCACCAACGCCCTGCTGGATCAGTTCAAACGTGAAAATCGGAATGAAATTGTCGAGAAGTTGCGACAGGCCGAGGTGGAACTGACAACGCGGCTTAAACCGGGCGACGACCAGCCGGAACTGCAGCCGATAAAGTCTGTAAAGATTGGAGACTCTGTTCATATCCGTTCGCTGCGTTGTGACGGTGTGGTGTTGGCCGTTGACGAACGGAGTGGCAAAACACGGGTCAGGGCAGGGCGGATGGAGTTGGAAGTGCCGCTGGCAGAGCTGGCTAATCCCCTGACAAAGGGTGACGGCAGAAAGAACAAACCGTCTGCCGGAACCTGGCGCACAACTATCGAGGAGAGTGAACAGCGTGAGTTAAAGCTGATCGGGATGCGAGTGGAAGAGGCGTTGACCGAGTTGGAACCATTTATCTGTCATGCCGCAGCGGCAGGTCTGCGTGAAGTGCGGGTCATTCATGGTATGGGTACCGGTCGGTTGCGGGATGCCGTGCGGGAGGAGTTGAGTCGGCATCCACTTGTTGATAATTATCGACCGGGTGAACCACACGAAGGACGTGATGGTGCAACGATGGTGACACTTAGGACATGAACGAATTTGCAGTTTATTCCATTTTACTTTCATTTATAGACCCTAAAGGTTTTGAAAACCTTTAGGGTCTGTCTCCAAGGCTGTTAACAGTGGTCGGCAGGAATGGCTGATAAAGGGCTGATTATGGATATGCCTTACGGGGAGGAGGTACACGAGATAAAAATTTAAAAGCAAAGCCTAAAATGACGAAAAGCAACTGATGAAAATATTCCAAAACAGTTCTTAAGCTGACAAACAGGGAATGATGCAGAGAGATTGCCCAACAAAACTATGATTGTAATCTGTTGGAACAGGCGTATAATAACAGCTTCAAAATCATGTTATTTATAAATGGGGGGGGGGCTTTATGAAAACTACTTATTTCAAAAACGCCTTGTTGCTTTGCATGATTCTAATGATGGTTTCTTGTAAAAATAATGAACCGATAAAGATAGGTTTTGTTGGCGGTCTGTCAGGCCGCAACGGCGACCTTGGCATAGCTGGGCGTGACGGTGCAATTCTGGCGGTAGAAGCGATCAATGCTTCCGGCGGCATCAACGGAAGAAAGATCGAGCTGGTGGTCAAGGATGACAAAAGTGATCCTGAACAAGGGAAGGTCGTCGTTAATGAACTGATGCAGGCAGGAGTGAAGAGCGTTATTGGTCCCATGACAAGTTCACTGGCGGAAGTAATGGTTCCGCTTCTTGACAGCGCAGCCCTTACAACAGTTTCTCCGACCGTCAGCAGCGCCAGCTTTAACGGCAAGGATGATCTCTTTTTTCATCTTAATCTGAACCAGGATACCGCTGTCGCTACCGCCGATTATATGTTCAAGGTGCTTAAAATTACCAAACCGGCAGTTATTTACGATGTTTCAAACAAGGCCTACACCGCGACTGTAGCTGCCGGATTCAAAGAGGGCTTTTTTGCTTTGGGTGGCGGCCCGGTAACAGAAACAGCCTTCAACTCCAAAGAAAAACCTGATCTGATGAAAATTGTCATGTCATCTGTTTCCAGTAAAACGGATGCGGTTTTTGTCATTGCCGGATCTCTTGACAGCGCTATGCTGTGTCAGCAGCTCAGGAAAGCCGGACTGTCTGCTCCGGTATTTATTTCCGAATGGGCCGGCACCAACGAATTTTTAAAATCCGGTGGAACAAGCGTGACAGGAGTCCGTATTTTTCAGCACTTTAACGCTGACAGCGACAATCCGGCTTTTGTGGCTTTCAAGGCAAACTATTCCAAACGTTTCGGTGAGATGCCTACATTTGCCGCCACGTACAGCCATGAAGCGGTTTTGATTGTCAGTGAGGCGCTCCATAAAAACAGCGATCCCCAGCGCATCAAGGAGACCATCATCGGCATAGGTCGTTTCAAAGGTCTTCAGGGTGATATCGAGCTTGACAAATTTGGCGATCCCAAGCGTTCCTATTCTTTAATGCAGGTTGCTGACAACCGATTTTCCCTGGCGAAATGACAATGCCTCGCCTGATGACCAGTCTCAAGCTTGGCGTTGCACTGTTTGCGCTCTGCGTGATCATTGTGCCGATGACCGTCGGCGGTGTTTTTTTCGTTTCCTACCACGAAAAGGCAACCCTCAGCGATATCAGAAAAGAAAACATGCGGCTTGCCGATTCGATCGGCGGCACGGTGGCAGGTTTTCTGGAAGCCCCGCTTAACACTCTTTCTGCAGTATCCCGCTTTTCTGTAAATCCATCACTATCCACTTCTGATGTAGATGCTCTTCTCGAACAACTGGCAACAAGTTACGGATTCTTTGAGAGCATCATGGTGCTGGACAAGCGAGGTATTGTTCGAAACATCGGTGTTGGTCCCGGCATCTCGATGAACAGGAATGATCATGTAGGTGTTGATCTTTCCGGTATCGAAACGATTCGCAAGGCGCGCAGCAGCGGTCGTCATTGCTGGTCCAATACCTTTATTTCCGTCATTACCGGCGAGCCCACATTATCGCTGGCTCTACCTTTCGGCGCCGGAGTGGTGGTAGGAAATGTAAGCCTTAAAGATTTAAGTCGGATAGTTGCAGGTTATAACAATGGAAAGGAACATTCTTACGTAGTAAGCAATGTCGGACGGATCATCGCCTGTAATACTCATCGCGACAATGTTCAGCAGCATGATAATGTCAGCACTATTCCCAGTGTAGCTGCCGGTTTGGCCGGAAAGTCCGGTGTGTTTCAGTACGAGGTTGAAGGAGCAAAGGTTTTCGGCGCGGTTAATATTGTTGCGGAGACAGGATGGCTGGTTGTTGTTGAGCGCTCACAGAATGAAGTTTTTGCCCACTTGAAGGCAATGGAGCGCAGCCTGGTGTATGCCCTGATTACGTGTCTGCTGCTGGTGTTTCTGCTGCTGTTTTTTGTGTCACGGCGCGTTATCGGGCCGGTGGCGGCAATAAGTATGGCGACCAGGGAGCTGGCTGCGGGCGCTTATCCGCAACTGCCCCCATATTCCGGCAATTTCAGTGAGCTGAAAGAACTGACCGGTAATTTCAACGAGATGAGCAGCGCCCTGAAGATTCGAGAAGCTGAGTTGCAGAACTCGAACAACGAAATGGAGGAGCAGATAAAAGAACGAATAAAGATTGAGGAGCAGCTTCGTGAAAAGAACAAAGAGATGGCAGTTATCGAGGAAGAGCTGCGCAATCAGCTTAACGAGACACTGGCAGCGCAGGGTGAACGTGACCAGTTGGCGCAGCAGGTCATCCAGCAGCAGAAACTTGAAGGTATCGGGCTGCTTGCCGGTGGTATTGCCCACGATTTCAATAACCTGCTTTCCCCTGTCTTCATTTATACCGAAATGGTCAGAAAAAAACTTGATCCTGCCGAACAGTCATACAGCCGCCTGGGGACTGTTCTTGAAGCAGCCGGCAAGGCCAAAGACCTGGTCAAGCAGTTGCTCAGCTTCAGCAGCAAACGACTGCTGACCTCTCAACTGCACGATCTTAACGATATTACAAGCCAGTTTGTTTCAATGCTTCAGCGCACTATTCGTGAAAATATCCAGCTTGATGTGTCTCTGTGCCGCGGCAGATGCCCGATCATGGGGGACAAAACCCAGATTGAGCAGATTCTGCTTAATCTTGCGGTCAACGCACAGGACGCAATAAGCGGCAACGGTAGCATTGCCATAGAAACAGGTCATATCATTCTGGATAATGAATACTGCAATATCCATCTTGGAGCGATTCCGGGACGCTACGTAATGCTGGCATTCAGCGATACCGGTTGCGGTATTGACGATGTTACCCTTAATCGTGTTTTTGAACCGTTTTTTACCACCAAGCCGGTCGGGCACGGTACCGGTCTCGGTCTTTCAACTGTTTATGGCATTGTCAAACAGCATGGTGGCCACGTTTCAATTCTGAGTAAGCCGGGTGTCGGCACGACCTTCCAGATTTATTTTCCTGAAAGTAAGCTTGAAGCGGCCAATACGGTGGATAACACAGTTTCCGGGGAATTTTCACTGTCGAAGCCGGCCGGCACCATTCTTCTGGTTGAAGATAACGATATGGTGCGGGAAATGACCGCTGATCTTCTTGAAAGCCACAATTTTAAAGTGTTGTCCGCAGAGCATCCGCAAGCTGCAATAGCAATGTTCAACGAACATAAAAGTGAGATCAAGCTGTTGCTATCAGATGTTGTCATGCCGCACATGACCGGACTTGAGCTTTACGAAGTGCTGGTTGTTCAGGCACCGGAGCTGAAAGTTATCTTTATGTCCGGTTATGCGAGCAATTTAAATGTCCACAGTGGCTCACTTACGGAGGTTGTCAACTTTCTTGCCAAGCCGTTCACTTCGGAAGCATTGGTGAAAAAAGTCTGTGAAAGTATGGGGTCTACCGATGCCGGTTTAGCGGGCGATAGAGCAAAAGAATAATCCTAGAAACGGTAGTTCGAATAACACGGAGCAACGGAGCAACAGAGAAATCAAAATCTTACCTGTCGCAGGTTTATGGCTACGATTTCATTATACTGGCGTTAAAGGTAGAGACGAGGTTCAACTCCTGAAGGAGAGTATAGAGACGTTCATCCCTTATCGATATGGAGAGTCTTATCTTGTCACGATGCACAAGTTTCATGAGAAAGCCGATGACCGAAGAGGTCATTGAAAAAGAGTCGGCTATTTTCAGCGATATTGAGTTTGCCCCGCCTGCGGTGAGCATTCCGATCTGCCGTTTGATAGCATCGCTGTCTTCTATTGATTTTATGTTG
>CAYQMO010000184.1:0-6680 GCA_964418315.1 uncultured Geobacter sp.
TGAAAGTCAGAAGCACGATGTTGAAATCCCACATCGGCGTGCGAAAGCCTTTTGGACCAAGCCGCGCGACGAAACGCCAGTTTGAAGTTTTCAGCACATGCTCGCGTAGTGCTTCATACGTTCCAAGAAACAACCAGTTTTGCGGCATAACTATCTGAGTCACACCTTCGGTCATGTTGAATTCCAGGCACCGCTCAAGGAAGACATTTGCCAAGTCATTCTTGGCGTTTTGATAATAGACCTCGCAGAAATTCTTGAGCTTGTCACACTGCTTACCACGGGTCAGGTAGGGAACATTGGTCACAACAAGATGATACTTGCCTGCCAACAACTCTGCCGCCTTGGCCAGTCCCTGGGCAGCAACCCCCAGCTCCAACGCCTCGCAATCACCTTCCGCCGTTTCCTTCTCCAAGGCCATATTCAAAAGCGGCTTCAACTCAGCATAACCGGCAATAAAGGCACTCCCCCTACCGAGACGATCAGGGCGGATCAAGCTCCCCAATACCGGTGCGTCGACAAACAAGTCATAGAGCTGCCCCATTCCCAGACGGAATTTCTGGTCATCACCAGCCAAAGCAACCCATTCCTCTCGCTTGGCACTTACAGCTAAGCCACTACAGGCCAGGTGCAACTCCGGCAACTCGCGGTAACCACCTGCGTCGGGATAGCTCCAGGCTGTCAAGGCCAGAGCAAAAGCGGCAATCTCAACACAACGAGGATCTATTTCCAAGCCATGGATGTTGTCCTGCAACACAGCGTCACAAGCATCCGCGGCGGACAGGCCTTCCTCCTGCATCCGCATCGCCACCAGCATCAGAAAAGCGGCCACCAGGAAATGCCCGGAACCACAGGAAGGATCCAACAGTTTCAGCTCCGCCAAGCGTTTTGGCCATCCTTCGTATGTACCGCCCGCAGGCGTACCATCTTCTAAAGTACGCAGGTAGGTCAACTCCACCGGGCAAGGCACACTGGGATGATTAACACTCCACCAGGCCCCCAAGGAATTATGCAGAAGAAACTGCACCATGTATGGCTCGGTAAAAAGCTGCGTGACTGCTGGCAACTCATCAGCACCGATTTTAACCTCAGATGCATTTACTGCGTCTTTCTTCTTTGCCTGCCAGAACTGGTAGACCCATCCCAGACTGTCACTGGCCGTAAAGACCTCACCGTCCAGATCCCCAAGAAGCTTTTCCAAACGCTTCTGATACTCCGGGGCAAATTGCAATTGCAGTCCTAACAGATCAGGCCGGAATATCTGCGGCAGCATCCGGGAGGCATAACGACCAGCCAGCTCCCAGCCATTGACCGCACCCTCGTCAGGAGCCATCTCACCACATTCAGCCAGACTTACCGCCACGCCATCCGGGTGCATCAACAGGTGATTTTCGGCCAGGAAACGGGCAAACAGCATCCGGTGCCACTGCTCGTATGCTGTTTCAACAACCAGATGAGTGATCTCCTGGCTGCCATCTTGATCTCGCGCATCTCCAAGTTGACGGGCATGAGCACGGAGCCGTTTACGAAACTGGATCTGATTCTCATCCAGATAAGATGGTTTATCCTTGAGCTGAACGCCCAACTGCTCTATTGCAGCACGGGCGGCATCTTCAGCCACATCGCGGGCAGTTTTTACAGTGGTTTCGAGTTTATTGCGAAGGGGGGTGGAGAGTGATTGCATTTTTTGGGGTTCCTTCCAGAAGACAGATCAATTATACGGGATGATGTAGTAACATTTTTCATGGAACCAGGAACAAACCCTGTCTGAAACGTCAGACGAGCTGTGGTAGTCATTGATGGCAGCCAGTTCCTCAATCAGCTCGGGATAATTGTTGAAAACAGGACAAAGGATGTCAAACACCTCTTCTCTGGAATCATTTGCCAATTTCAGGATTAACTCTTCATAAAGACCAAAGTCTTCCTCAATTTCTTCGGTGACTTCTGGTGTAAGGACAGCCAGTTGCTTTAAAATTTGTGGGGTTAGTCCTAATTCTTTTGCCCAGTCGGAATATTCCCAGCTGACTTCTTCTTCCCAACCAAGTACGCAAAAATCAAGGTAGATAAGAGCAACTGCAATCGCTTTAATAGCTAATTTAGCCTTCTTTACGTCATCATCTGCCTTTACTGAGTTTGTTACTTTTTGCCATGCATTGTTCAGCCAATCCCGCTCCTTATCATGACTGGCTGTTCTTAATGCCCATATTCCTATATCAAGTGGGAAAGTTCTGCCGCTCCAATCGTGTCTTCGTAACATGCTGTTCGCCTCCTTTCAGAATGAATGAAACTTACGTCAGACCATCACTGGTCCATCTTTAATCTTCTCAGCCAACAGTTTCCCAGCTTCTTCTAACCACAATTTAACCTCATCAGTAGAGCGTAACGTACGATGTGGTAAAGAAACCGAAACCACTTTAGGCTCCAGAATTTTCGCCGCCTCCAGGCGAGCCTGTTCAAAGAGACTCTGCAGCGCTTCCCTACGATAACGCCAGATGTCGAGCGACATCTTTTCCAATGATTCAATGATCTCATCAACAGTGCCGGTAGCAATGGTCGGTATTGCTGCGATATTCGCATTTGTCAGGATGGTGTTGCGCTGGCCGCCATCAAGCTTCTGCCAGTTACTGTCAAGCATCAATTGGGACATGAGGGCATCATAAACCTTCTGATATTCATCATGAGCGTGGTTGAGTGCCTTGCGCAGCAACTGGGTCGCCTGCTCATTCAGCTCCAACATCGGGTTTGGTTCTGCTAGCAACAAACGGCTGAACTTGATGGCCTCGGCATGTTCGACAAGCTTTTCAACAGGCTTCAGTCCTTTAGCTAGATCCAGCAGAATCTCCAGCGTCGACCAGTCCGGGAGGCGTTTCTGTATTGTCGCCTTCCGTTCTTCCCATTCCTTAATCTGTTTAAGCAGGTCGTCGCGCTGATTATAGATGGCCATAATCTGCTCGTTACCGGTCAGCGCCTTTATTTCATCGAGATACGTTGTGCCTGGTCGATGCGGACAGGGTGGCTCACCTCCGGCAGATTGTGCTTTTTGCAGCATGGACTGGATAAAAGCGGGGATGTTGGCAAGTTCTTCACCTGGCTTACAGGGACAACCCGCCTCCTGCAAAACCTTACGGGTCTGAATGAGATGAACAGGAGTAACGGTGACAGATTCAACCTTGAAGGTGGTCTGGGTGATTTTTGCTCGCTCCAGAGTCTTTACATCCACCGTTTTGTTTGTTGCATCAATGGCCCGTATTAATCCACCGGCCAGAAGTGCGAACAGACCGCCATCAATGGCATCCTGCCCCCAGCCGTACTGCGGGTCTTTGAAGGTGTCACGAATCTCCGACCCCTTCTTACCTCCAGCTATAAATTTGAGGATTGCCGCACAGACGGGATGTTTGGCGGCCTCATCTTTGTGGCCGACTGCCAGAAGCGCATCGCCTGCGCCCTTTTTGGCATTGTCAAAGACCTTGGACCAGTGGGCATTGTCCGCAACATCAAAGTGCGGATAAAGACGAATAAGTGCGTTAGTCGCTGCTGCCGTGATCTGCTCTGCTAACGTATTTTCGACAATTTCGTTGCCACCCGCCTGGAATACCCGCGCATTGGAAAGGATCTCTATAACAAGAGCGTTGAGACTGCGCTGAGCATCTGTAGAGCGTGTGGTCATGGCCGAGCGGGCATCTTCACCCTCCGGGGTAGATGGAGTACCACGCACGTTCAGCGTGGCCTGAGCGGCCAGCATCCCAATGAGGGTCTTATTTAGTTCACTTGCTGCATGACTGGGAATGAAGGCGAAAATAGTTGGAGATTGATTACCGGCATTTCTGGCATCAGCCAGAACCGACTTCTCATCGGTTTCCCAACCATCCCTGATCCAGGCATAAATTTTCTTGTTGGCATCTGCCGGGAGTTCGTTTGCGTAGTGGAGTGACAGGGTACGAGGTTCCTTGCAACTCCCCTGAGTAAGGCGAACCGTTTTTAAATTTTCACCACACGCCTTGCGGAAGATTGTCACCCGTTCATCATCAATACGTGCAGGGTTTCCAGTTAAGTCAGCCAACTGTTTCCGATATTCATCGTGCCAGGCACTACTCTCACGGGTCTGAAGCCGGTATTCGTTTTCGATGGACATAATCAGCCCATCGTCTTCGAGCTGTTTTAACAGGGAAGGAATGCGTTTACGCAGTTCAGCGCTGCCGGAAGTGATGTCCTCAACCATGAGATCAGCCAGAGATTCAGCGGTTGCCCGAAGTCCGATGTCAGCCACTCCGTCTCTGGGGAGTTTGCCGACCAGAAAGATCAGACCACAGAGACGCCCCATGAGTTTTTCATCGTCTGTACCACCACTTAACCGCTGGATATTTTCATACAACTCTTTAGAGATTACCGCCGTTTGGAGCAGACTGCTGGAAATCTGGCCGTAGATGAAGTCACCGGGAACAACATGGCCGATTGGTTTTTCAAGGGTGCTGATGGTCGCTTCATGGACAATTTTAAGCTGGTTGCGTAGCTGGGAGACCGTGCCGGTGGCATCCACGATGCGCAACACCTTCTCCCAGAATCGACGACGCACCGGCAGGATTGGGTAATCCTGGACAAAGACCTTGGCATCATCACTGTTGTGCTCGATCTTGGTACCGGAGAGGTGGCGGGAAATCTCTCCCAGACAGGTAGTCATGGTCTGGTCGATCTCTAAAACGCACCCCGGTTTTTTGGCCAGTATTATCTTACGAATAACGGTATCAACATCGGTATCGGAAAGTTCGACGGGGACCTGGAATCGCCCCATCAACTTCTGCAGAAGTGAGGTTCCGGAAAGGGCTGTTTGACCGGTTCCGACAAAGAGGAGTTTGCCGCCCAGTTTTTTGCAGCACGCCTCTGTGACTTCCTGGATAGAATACGCTCGATCGGTGCTGTTGCCGATAAACTGCTGCACCTCATCAAGCAGGACGACAGTAAGCGGGAATTTACCACCCACCGACAAAGCATCCTTGATGGCGGAAATCATCTCGTCGTTGGTGACATCAGCGACTTTTTTGTACTCTGCCTTCAATTGCTCCTTAGCTGCCTGGGCTGTATCGGCAAACTCTGGCCATGCTTTTAGGAGCCCTTCAACAACTAACGGCGAGTTGTAAATGTGATCTCGCTCTTTGCCCCACTCTTTACCCTGTGCCTCGATGTGGGCCTTGACCTTTTCAAAGATGCCCACTTCCTTGAGGCGCATTTCAAAACGGGCTACATGGTACTGTTCAGGTAAACCGACCGATTTAAAGACGATACCCAGCATAGCAAGGCGCACATTGTCACCAGCACCAGCGCCAAGAGTGCCGGATGCGGCATGCAAGCCACCATGGCGTTTACTTTGAGTAGATAGTTCCTTGAAAAGGTCTGACGCCGAGGTTGGTAATTTCGCCAGGGATCTTGCTGTTGCACCGTCTTCGGGGAAGGTGAAATCTATCCATAAAGCTCGGAGCATCTTGGCCAGGTGCGACTTGCCGCTGCCAAAGAAACCACTGATCCAGACTCCCGGCTGTTCCGGTGCGCTGATGTTTTTCAGGTACGTTGAGAGAATTTTCTCCATACCTTTTTCATACTGGCCGTCGCAAACGAAGGTTTCTACTTCATAGCGCAGAGTCACAAGAGATTTTTCAGTTTGATCATCAGAAACATTTGCCACACCGTTGTTGGCGATGACGTTATCTGCCGGGTTTTGGAAGTAGATATCCTTGTTAATGAGCATTTAAGCCCTCCTAAACTTCTGAGTGTGCTGTAATCGGAACCGCCAGATAGTTCCAGCCATCGCGGGCATCAAGCAGGTGGTAGTTGTTGACCTCATACGTGCCGGGGAAGAAAACTACCAGCCGGCCACGTATATGAGGGGCTACTCGCTGGACTATTTCCGATACCCTGGCAAAGCCGAACAGACATGCAATTCCCATGACTGCAACAACGGACTGGTCGTTCACATCCTCCTGCATTAACTGATCGGCGATGGCTGAGACCACCGAGTCAACGAACTGGGGGAGCAAACCCTCAATGTCCTCCGGTGCCTCAAAATACGTGTCGTGGTAGTCCAGCCCAGTCATCCATTCAGGAAAGCTGTTGGTTAGATCCAGTAATTTCCAGTTGTGACCGGCACTCTTTGTAGCCATCTCAAACTCATCGACTTTAGTTCGTAGCCGAAGTTCGTCAGCTTTGTCATGGACGACAAAGATTACACGTTGGGCACCAGCCTGTCCCTGCTGCCAGGGGATAGATATATGGTTTCCGTATTCGCGCAGTAGTTTATCAAGTTTGCTCACTAAGTAGCTCCTGTTCATGTGCAGTCAATAGATCGGGGAAACGAATATCAATAACATCGCCTGCTCTACGGTAATCCAGCCATCCTTGCTGGGATGCTGCACTGGCCAGATCATGGGCCTTATCTTTAGAAATATTCAGGACCCGAACCCAGTAGCTTTCAAAGAGACGTTGGGCTCTGGCTCCCTCAAGATATGCCATAAATAAAGCGAATGTGAGTGAGGCAGGGGTGATGACAGGCTCAGTTCTTATTTTTTTGATTCTGCCTGTCAGGTAACCGGCCTGAGTCCATGTTGAATTGATATTCTGAGCGACAGAGGTTGTGGTCGCTCGGCTGAACCGACCTGGCATCAAAACATCAAGAAAGACAACCATATCCGTAC
>CAYQMO010000184.1:6690-7694 GCA_964418315.1 uncultured Geobacter sp.
GCTGTTCACCATAATTGGTCTTTAAGATCAGATCAGCGGTAGGCCGGAGCAAGGTATCCCTTGCAAGGGCCAAGAGTAAGGCCAAAACCGGACGAGACGCCTCGTCAAAACGCCAGAAATGACGTAGAACCCGAAACAAGCAGATATCGGCATCTATTGAATACAACTCAACCAGTCGTTCAGCGGTGAGATTTCGGGATGAGACTGTAGTTTTGCCCAGGAGGTTGTCTTCAATAATTGCATTGATGTAATCAGCTTGTGTTGCATTGGCGTCCGCCGCTGAAAGAAGTAAAGTCAGTTCGGACAACATCATGGTGCGGCTGGTATGGACGCTGGTTTTTCCAAAACGGAACCCAAAGGAGTGAAGTTTACTTTCTAGATTAGTGATACAGGATTTCAAACCACCCTCCAGACACGCAAGCGCAACAAATTGTTCAATAATGTGGAACACATATCAGATATTACCGTTAATATCCATTTTTACCCCTTCAATAAAGTAAGTTATGGACTGTGTAGAATTATATTCTAGTGAATGACCTCCCCCATCTAGCGTCCTACTTTGAATATTTTTTTACTGCATTCTTCATTTCCTTGATAATTTTTTCCTTCAACCACTCCGGCTCCATTACTTCCACATGTGAACCATGCTTCAATATCTCCATCATGATCTCTGCTTCATGGGAAGCAGGGATAGTTCGCACCAGTGAACCATCATCCATGACAATCTCCGTCTGCGCCTCATGCCACATTTCCCCTTTGATCCATCTTGATCGTTCCGGAGTAAAGCGCAAAACCACATCAAAACTCTTCGGGTTCCTGAAAATACCGAAGGTGTTCTGTAAATGCGGTTGCCACTCTTCTTTCGAACGGATCTTGAAGGAAGTAATCTCGACGCTACAAAGCGTTATTCGCCCCAGCACAAAATCCCGCCAATCGTTGCGAAGATGACAGAAAGAAATCAGGTGCCAGTTGCCCATGTAGTTGACCATATGATGCGGTTCTAC
>CAYQMO010000185.1:0-7623 GCA_964418315.1 uncultured Geobacter sp.
GAAAAGAGTCCATCGCATCGATAACATCTGCCCGTACCATAGATATTTCATCCACAATCAACAAATCAAGGCAAGTATAGATCCTACGATTCTGAACCTCTTTAATGTCACTATCGTAAACAATCCGAGGTGGTAGCTGAAAATACGAATTCAGAGTGACGCCTTGAACATTAAGAGCTGCCACACCGGTAGGAGCGACTACGACAATGTTGTTCTTATATGAATGACGTAGATACTGGATCAAAGTTGATTTACCCGTTCCGGCCTTGCCGCTGACGTATACAATCTGACATCCTGCCTCCAGCAAACCCTTCACTTTCAGATATTCCTCGGTGATTGTAATCCCCTCAAGCGGATTTCTCTTAACAGTCGCTTTAGGCTGTATTGGCCGTTTAGCGGTGGCATATCTATTAAGGTCACCAACAGATAATGTGTTTATTCCGAATTGCTTTTTGAAGTCTTCCATCAAACTCATACTATTTCCTTTTGAAAAGTTATCTATACATCGGGCCTGTATATGGGCGGCTGAACCCGCCCATATACAGTGGTAGTGGTATGTTTCTTTCTACTTTAAGCCAACAGCTTTTTTGATGCTCTCTTTCCAGAGTACTTTTGGCTCGTCTTTGAGCAGATTATACAAGCGTACCAGCTCGCTTCTGGACTGTTGAGCCTTGAGATCCGCGACAGCCCGCTTCAAGTTGGGATTAGTCATGTCCACTCGTTTTTCGAGTTCGTTCATGGCACCAATCCAGACCCGTTCCGTTACATACGGTTCAACAGCACGATACGTTGCCACGGCATCTTCGACACCGTGAAGCATTGGTTCCATGCTGCAACTTGTTTCAAATCCGCTGTTCATAGCACACTGCAATGCCATCAGCCTTTCCTGTGGATGCGGTGCGTTACGTTCCCAAAATTTGCACAACAGCGGATTCATGCTGCCGATTGTAACCCGTATCAGGAGCTGATCTTTGTATTCAGCCAGTTCCCGGCATAATAGCTTAATGCAGTTTAGGTGGGCTTTAGAGACAAACAGCACATAGTTACCGACTTCCAGCACGTCCCGCAGATACGGCAGGACATATTTAATATTTGCCGGCGTCGTGTCGTGCCGACTAGGCAGCATCACCAGACCATCAATTTTATACTGGCGCTTGGCTAATTCGGCCTCTTCAACCTTTTCTACCAGCCATTCAGCATTACCCGCTACAGTACCATCCTTGATTGCATTAGCTCGGGAATAACAGTACACGCAGTCATGTTCACACCCGATTATGCAGTTGCGGTTTCTCTCAGCCCACTCGGTAGTACCGAAACCGGTACGGGGCATTGTTGTCAATTCAGTTAATTTACTCATCTATTTATACCTCATTTTGGATTATGCCTTTTCAGGCGTGTCACAGATGTCACAGGTGTCACAGTGTCACAGGTCATTAAGACCCGTGACACCGTGACATTCCGCTTACTGCTGGTTTTCGTTTTCCACTTCGGCTTGGAGCACATCACCGTCACCCAGAATTGACGGGTAGAAGTGGTACACCCGCATGTACCGATCCATCCCAGGCAAGAGTCGTCTTACCTGAGGTATGTTATCGTTACCTTCAACTTGCAAGTAACCTCGGTCTTTGAGCGTTTGCGTTACATTCTTGGCAGTTAATCCCGTACACATTTCATCCCTGAATGCCTCCGGCAACACAATAAACTCATGGTTGCCCTCAGCATTTGCGTAACGGTACCCAGCCAGATTGTTGTGCTGACGCTCTGGTAACTCCATCTCGAAGTGACCATTTGGAAGCCGTTTGACTAACATGAAACGAGTCGTCATGCCGTGACGTAGCAGAAAGTTTCTGACTTGCTCGACAGCTCGTTCAGGTTCCTGCTGGCCGATAGTTCCACGGTTATCTAACCATTTTTTGAATACAACGCCGACGGCATTATAGGCGTCGAACTCATCCCAGCCGGTTATTCCCATGCCAGTAGCCAGTTCACCAGCCAACGCAGCAACGGCATATTTTGTTGCCACCCTGCGCACTTGGCTGTCTGCTTGAGCAGGTACGTGATCTGAAAAGAAATCTTCCGTTATTGTCTGATACCGAGACAAAACATCATCGGGATTGTATCCAACCAGTTTTTCGAGAAACGTTCTGATTGGAGTTCCGTAGTATTCGGAAGCGACTCGTTTAATATGCTCAGCAAAAGCTTGTCCGCTTGCCATGCCATGAATGTTTTCGAACACACCAAGGTTTTTCCCTTCGTGAATTACTCCCATTTCAGCCGGTATGTCGTTAAAGCGAACTGCTTGGCCAGCTCGTGCATCTTTCCCCGATTCCCGAATAAAGTCAGCATAGGACTGTTCACCAGAGGAAAGGCAGTTTAGACGGCGCTCAGCACCTTGTTTAGCACCACCAGCCTTTAGGCCACGGGTTTTGCCTTTCGGATTTAATAGGCTGTAGCCTGCTGTACTGGCTACTTTTTCATTTGCCTCATGTAATTCGTCGAGAATCATCAAAGAGTCGTTACGTTCCTGTGCAGTGTACTCTAGGCCAACGGCTGTAGAATTCCATGAACCTACCAGTTGCTCTGGATCGCCTTGTACTGAAGCTCCGACAAACAGTGTAGTTGACTTGCCACCGGAACTCGCACCGAAAAAGTGATAGCCACCAGACTCCACTTTCAGGAGTCTGAGCAGGACAGAGGCGAAGGCAATGCAGATTGAAAAGATCAGCATGCTGTTAAATTTGCAGATTGCTGCAACATTGTCACGCCAGCCCAGCACAGTCCCTTTCACCGAGTTAACGATTCCGGTCGATGCGCCTGTATAAACAACACAGGTTTCTGAATTGCCAATGAATGAGTTGTCGGAGAAGAGATATATGTAACCATGCCAACCGGTTCGTTCTGTGCAAATCGCCATATCTTCTACCATCGGTGGTGCCAGGTTGAGGTACTGCAGCAGCATTTCAATCATTTTAGCGTTGGATGACACAACTAAGCCATCTTCTGACAACTGATTGATGATGCCTTTGCCGTTAGTGAGAATTTCGCTGTTACGGATGTAAATTTCCTTTACGATTCCGTCACCATCAGCGAACCGAATGACTTTGCCCCAGCTCTTGCCATAAGTGTCCCTGGCTTTGGCCACGATGACGATAAGGCTGGATACGAAGTATGTGTACGTTTTTTCGCCCTTGACAGATTCGACATAAAGTTTGTTGTCGCGGGCTACGTACGTTGTACCTTCAACATTTACCCTCAGCATTCTTGAGGTTTCAGTTGTGGCAGGCGAATTGTTGTCCTGTACCGGTCTGGTCAACTCGATGTCGCCGACGGTAGCAGGGTCGAACATTGGCACGTTGTCTGTGCCAAGTTCTGCGGTAATGTAGTCTGGTGCTACTTGTTGAGTGTTTTCTGCAAGCGCTGCTTGAATTGTTTCTGCTTGGGCCGACTCTACGGCCATATTTTTGATTTCTTCTTTAAGCATTTAATTTTTCCTTCTATGTTGTTCTGAGATGAGTCCGCTGCAGGCAGACTCATCAAGATTTGAAACGTTTCTTTTTTAAATGCCGGTGATTGATCAGATCCACGGTGCCTACGACTGTTTTTTTTGCGATCCCCTCGCTGCACTAAATTGTGAAGGTTCCTCACCCACGAGTGCCTTGAAGTTCTTCTACTGCTTACAAATGTGCAGCGACCGACTTCGTTATGGATTTCTCTAAATTCCGGTGCCTACCATGTGGTCATTTATCCACTGCTGCACATCGCTGGTACGATATCGAACTGCGCGTCCCAGCTTGCAAAACGGAATATTTGTGCCACGGTGCCTTGATATTTCGAACCACTGGGAACTCATCCCGGTCCACTCGACCACCTGCTGCTGCGTTAAAAGCCTGTCAATCTGTTCTGCCATACTGCATCCTCCTACATCTAAATTTACGTGGTTTTCTTGTTTCTTCGCTTTAACAGTACCACTGGTAAAAACGTAAGTCACTGTTATAAATAGCTATTTTCCAGCATAATAGGCATTATGCTGCATAGCTACTGAAATAATTTTGATGAGTTGTACTTGTTGAGAGATTAGGATGATGCGGTTGGGGTAAATATGAGTACTGTTGGAAGGGGAACGGCTGGTTTTGTATATGAAGAGAGTTAAGAAGAAAGTTTATGGTTGGGGAGTCTGCAATATTTTTTGCCGCGTGGTTCCCCCTCTGCCTTGGGTTCATTCTTCAGGGGAATGCCCTTTGCCCTAAATGCCACGATGACGGCTTCGTTAAAATGATCTTGATAGCGGTCTTCGATAATCCCTGGCAGAGTAAACATCGGGGTTTTGTCTCTTTTTTTCAATTTTGTCAGGTAACGTGCAAGCTCAGTATTATGACACTGGCAACCTGCATCCAGTACTTCAATCGCTTTTTCGGTTATCAGTTCCTTAACTTTATCAGCCTTGTCGCCTTTTTGAGCGCCTGAAGCTGTATGCTCTGGGCTTTTGTATAAGCTCAAAGCGCTCTTAAACAGCGGATCGTAATTCGTTACATAATTTTTTATTGCCCACTGAATAAAATTACGTACAGGCACAAGTCTCTCCACATAAGGTTGACCCATTCCACGCGTATCAGGAATTTTTTCTACAACAAGCTCCCCGTTGTCAACAGCCCGTTTTGCCAAATCTAATCTATATTCAAAATCATCCAGCTGAATGATTTTGTCCGGATCGGTAGGGCGCTTACCAAATTCGAGCATTTTACCGCTATGGGGCCTTTTAAAAGGGATTTGCCCCATAGACAGATATACAGCCAGTACTAAGGGCCATCGATGGAACATAGACCAATACTTGATCTCATCATCTGATAAACCTTGCTCACGCCGAAAGGTATAGTTTGTCCACAATTCATAATTATCAAAAATCTTCATGGGGTTGCCTCTTGCTGAGATTCTGTTGTCACCGGTATCCCCATCAATTCCATTATCCTGGTACTGATCCGCTCCATTGGATCACGTAAACGATCAGTAGTAATTTGGAGGTAGCCACCAGTAACATCATTACCGTCACTGTGGTTCAGTAACCGTTTCAGTGCAGCATACGAAATATCCAAACTTTCGGCAATAGTGACAAATGTCCGGCGAAGATCATGTAAGCAGAATTTGATACCTGGCACGATATTGTCCGGATTTTCTCCAATTTTACGATCAAGCTCGGCCTTGGTAGTTACCTCATTCAAAGTAAGTTCAGTATGGCGCTCAACAAACATTATCTGTTTTTTAGGCTCTACAAGGTGTCCTGCTTCACCTGGGCCTGGGAAAACATATTCATTTGTGCGGTATCCTTGAATTTCCTGAAATAGTGAATGAAGAAAATTACTCATGGGGAGAGTATGCGGCCTTCCATTTTTGGTGTCAGTAATTGTAAAGGTTTTGTTCCTCATGTCAACATTTGCCCATTTCAACGTTAACCCCTCCTGCTTCCTGAGTCCTGTAAATATGGTAAGCAGTAAGTAATCTCGGATAACAACATTTTCAATTACCTTGACTGCATCGTACCAGGGCTTTAACTCGTGTGCATTAATCACAGTTCGCCGGCGATCTACTTTGTACCACTGCCTGGTTTGGCTCAAACGTTGAACAGGATTTTCAGCAATTGCTCCTTCACTTAGCGTTCGAGCGTAGTTGTACAAAGCACGAAAAGTTCGCATTAGGTTATTTGATGCAGCCTCACCTACATTCTCGCCAACAGTTTTATGTCGTTGTGCTACCATTTCCTTGGTAATTGTACCCAGTGGTCTTGATAGCCAATCACTCATATATAGGCGCAGAAGGTCATCATACGTTTTAACTGTCCTTGGTTTTAGGGAGCGTGTATCGCAATATCCCTTAAAAGCATCTTCTAAGGTAGTTCCAGCCACTTGTTCTTGTTTTTTCAATGCAACGGGGTCAATCCCTTTAGCCATTTGGGATAGCTTGTCTTTTGCTTCAACTCGTGCTTCAGCAAGTGTAAAGACGTTGGCCCTGCCAATCGTCATCTTTATTTGCTTTTTTCCAGCTCTCGATTTCACGAAATAGGTTTTGACTTTGCCTTTGGTGTAAATTCCGAAGCCAGTCATGCTGGTATCAAAATAAACGGTCAGTTGCTCCGTCTCTGACAAATTATCTATATAGCGCTGAGTAAATTTTACTGATGGCATTGGTTGACTCCTTTCTAAATCTGTTGTACCAATGTTGTACCAAATTGCAATAAAACTGTCAATGGGAAGATAAAACTCGGTAGGGCAAATTACACATCATTTCAGCATGTTATGTAATTGCAGTGGTACAGGAAAGTACTCGGTAAAACACAGATACTCAAACTACGAATCCGTAGGTCGGGAGTTCGAATCTCTCCAAGCGCGCCAATAAATTCAAGGGGTTACAGAGATGATCTGTAGCCCCTTTTTTTAGTCTCTGTCCATAGACGGTCCTTTTGTTGCCCTCAGCACGGAATTCACGTGCATTGCGCCATGGTATAAAATGTTGTCTGGGAGGTCGGTCTCGGTCCGTTTGGTGTCTGTACGGGGTTGGTAGAGAGGTATCCGCCTAGAACGTGATCGTCATATTAATTGTTTAAAGTCGTCAATTGCTCTCAGAATAGGCGCCAGTTCTTTGGGGGTAGTCGCTGCCGCATGATGACCGCCCTTGACCGGGGGCAATGCTCCGCGTAGATCCGCAGCAATATCACGATCAACATATTCGCAAACAAGGGCATATCTGAATATCATGCCGCAGTGATGGCGAAGTCTGTGTGCCGTATCAAGCGCTCCTCGACTGGCAATCATTTCCAGCACTGTCAACAGTTCTTTCGGTTTGATTTCAGATATTGGACGGGAACCAAGTGGCGGAAAGATGTCTTTCTCAAGCCTGTGAAGAATATCAGCTGCGTGAGTTGGTGACCATTTACCGGCAGTAGAAAACTTTAGATGCCATCGCCTTGCTATCGATTCAAACGAGTTGGCATTGATATCCTTGTCAATGGCCTTGATTGCCTTCTTATTAGCGCCTGGATCAATTCCATTTGCCAAAAGCTTCTTGGCATCCTCTCTACGCTGCCTTGCGTCGGCGAGGGTTATGGCAGGGTAGGCCCCAATTGCCATTGTCTTTCGCTTGTCACCGAAACGGTAGTCAAAACGCCAGAGCTTTCCGTTTGTAGGCGTAACCAGCAGAAATAGCCCGTATCCATCCATCAGCTTGTATTCTTTAGTTTGAGGTTTTGAGTTTTTTACCTGGACATCAGATAAAGGCACGATCCTTTTCGGCATGATAATTCTCCTTTTTGGAGTTATATGAAATTTGTGGTTGGAGTCATGTAAAGAGTTTAGAACTTAGATACGGTTAAAAAGTAAAGGCTGAAATCCTTTAAGCGTGGCGTTTTACCCTTTTTTGGAGTCACGCACGCTTGTGATATGGAGTCATTACGCTATAAATAACTCCATAATCACTGGATTCAGCCATACCACAATTAACGTTATTGGACAATTGGCAATAAAAAAGCCCCTATTTTCAAGGGGCTTATGGACACCACCGGACTTATCCGGATATGTTAGTGGTGCCCAGGGACGGAATCGAACCGCCGACACGAGGATTTTCAATCCTCTGCTC
>CAYQMO010000186.1:0-1660 GCA_964418315.1 uncultured Geobacter sp.
CTTTCCTTTGACGAATGCAAGCGACTGTGCTACATTCTCGCCACGAACAACCGAAAAGTCCCCTGAAAAGAGCTTAATCCCCTTGATTCCCAAAACTAAAATTATCTGTATCGCCAATCAGAAGGGGGGGGTCGGCAAGACCACCACCGCTGTCAATCTTGCTGCTTCTCTCGCTGCTACCGAGCGCCCGACGTTGCTGGTAGATATCGATCCGCAGGGTAACGCCACCAGTGGCGTCGGTGTTGATAAAACGTTGCTCAAGCACACCATTTATGATGGCCTGATTAACGATGCCGACCCTCGAGGCCTGGTGCTGGACACCGGACAGCCGTTTCTGCATATACTGCCTGCCAATGCTGATCTGGCTGGTGCCGATCTGGAGCTGGCCATGTTGACCGGACGGGAGCAGAAGCTGAAATATATGCTTGCATCGCTATCCGGGCAGTACCGCTACATCGTTATTGATTGTCCGCCGTCGCTCAATCTGCTGACGGTAAACGCCCTCACTGCTGCCGATACAGTGCTGATTCCTCTCCAGTGCGAGTTTTATGCGATGGAAGGGTTGTCGCAGATTATGCAGACCATCAGGCTCATCCAGAAAAACCTTAATCCGCTCCTGACCGTTGAGGGAATTCTGCTGACCATGTTTGATGCCAGAGGCAATCTCGGCAAAGAGGTGGCGGCAGAGATTCGGACACATTTCCCCGGCCAGGTGTTTGAGTCGGTTATTCCACGAAATGTACGACTGGCGGAAGCGCCCAGTCATGGCAAGCCGATCATTTATTATGATATCACTTCGCGCGGTGCCGCAAGTTACCTGCAGTTGGCTCGTGAAATCATTCAGAGGGAGAAGAATAATGGCTAAAATAGGCGGCCTCGGTAAAGGGATGGCTGCGCTGTTACAGGTAACAGAAACGGTCGATGAGTCAAAAAACTACTTTATCTGTCCGATTGAGCAGATACACCCGAATCGCAATCAGCCGCGCAAGCATTTCGCACCGGAGAAGCTGGAGGAACTGGCCGCCTCAATCCGTGAAAAGGGGATTATTCAGCCTCTGGTTGTCACAGGCAGAGACGGTGGCGGGTACGAAATTATAGCCGGTGAGCGCCGCTGGCGGGCGGCTCAGAAAGCCGGACTGCACGAGATACCGGTAGTTATTCGTGAAGCTACGCCGGATGCAGCAATGGAGCTGGCTCTGATAGAGAACATTCAGCGTCAGGATCTGAACGCAATCGAAGAAGCGCACGCTTATCGTTCACTGGTAGAGCATTTCAGTATCTCTCAGGAAGATGTTGCCCGCAGGGTTGGAAAGAACCGCACATCGGTGACAAACGCGCTGCGACTGCTCAAGCTGCCGGATGCTATTCAGGCTGATATCATCGAAGAACGGCTCAGCATGGGGCATGCCAGGGCGCTGCTGGCGCTTGACAGCGGTGAACTGATTGAGAAAGCGCGTCACGAAATACTGCACCGGCAGTTAAGCGTTCGTGCCACTGAAGAACTCGTTCGCAGGCTGAAAATAAATCCCAATCCGGGTCAGGTAAAGCGGATGCAGCAGCCTGATCTGTTGTTGGTAACCCTCGAAGAGCAACTGCAAAAACGCTTTCAGTCGCGGGTGACAATTCGCAAGGTGGGTCCAAAGGGGGGGCGGCTGGAAAT
>CAYQMO010000186.1:1760-7587 GCA_964418315.1 uncultured Geobacter sp.
TCTTTCTGTACAAACCGATCCGCAAGGTATTGGCCGACCGCCGTCAGATAATCGACTCTGCTCGTCAGAAGACCGAGTCGGTTGATGCGGAAGTACAGGCAAAGATGACTCAGTATGAAACCCGCCTTAACGCCGCTAAAACAGAAGCTGCCGCCCGGCGCTCCGACTCTCTGAAGCTTGCACAGGCTGAAGAGTCCGCTCTGCTTGAAAAAGCACGCCAACAAGCATCCGACTCTCTGGCATCGATCCGGGGCAGGGTTGCCAAGGAGGCGGGCGAAGCGCGTGAACTGTTGAAAAAGCAGGCCGAGGCTCTGTCCGGTGATATCTGCGAGAAAATCCTCGGGAGGAGCCTGTAGTTATGATAGTAGTAACCGATCGCTCCAAGAAAATTATCATCACTCTTACATATATAACTGTAGTTGTACTACTGGCGTCTGTCTCTTTCGCTTCAGAAAGTGGTGGCGCACACCATCCGGACAGCGGCGCACAGCTCAAGGATTTTGGCTGGCGAGTACTTAACTTTGCCGCGCTGGTTGGCATTATGCTGTTTGCGCTCAAAAAAGCTGACGTTAAAGGTTCTCTTGCCGCCCGTCAGGCCGATATCGAAAAAAGTCTGAAAGATGCCGAGGCTGCGCGAAATACCGCTGAAGCAAAGCTCAGGGAATACGGCGTAAAGCTTGACCGCGCCTCCAAAGAGATAGATGAGCTTCATGCCGCAATCGTTCGCGAGGGTGAGCAGGAAAAGAATCGCATTATTGCCGAGGCAAACATTGCCGCAGAAAAAATAGTTGCCCAGGCCGCATTGTCAGCCGAGCAGGAGACCGTGAAAGCCCGTAATGAGCTACGGGCCGAAGCGGCCAGGCTTGCGGTTGAGATTGCAACCGGCAAGCTCACCGGCGCTATCGGTAAGAAAGACCACGACAGATTTGTCGGCGAATATCTTGACAAGGTGGTACAGATCCAGTGATTAATAACGCGCTTGCGAAACGATATGCCCGGGCACTTGTACAGCTTGGTTCGGAAGGTGGTCTGATCGACCTTTTTCGTAATGAGCTTGCCATAATCGACCGTATATTCAGTAGCAATGGTGAATTGCGGGCAGCATTTGCCGATCCGTCACTGACACAGGTTCAGAAAAAAGCAATCATGCAGGAAATTATCGGAAAAACCGCCTGCTCCAAATTGGTCGGAAATTTCCTGTTGCTGCTCGTTGACAAAAATCGCGTAGCTTTCCTGGGACAAATTGTTCAGACATATGAAAAAATGGCCGATGAATTTTCCGGAGTAATTCGACCGGTTATTACAACAGCTTTTGCACTTGAAGAGAGTCAGTTGGTTGCAATTCAATCCGCTTTGGAAAAAAAGAGCGGCAAGAAGGTAGTTCCGAAGATGATAGTAGACCCGACTTTACTGGGTGGCGTAGTAACCCAGATTGGCGACACCGCATATGATAACAGTGTTAAAACTCAGCTTAAACAGATTAAAGATATATTACAGAAGGGGTAGGAGCATCCATGGAAATCAGAGCCGAAGAGATCAGCGAGATTATCAGAAAACAGATCAAAGAGTATGGTAAAGAAGTTGAAGTGTCGGAAACCGGCACAATCATCTCCATTGGTGACGGTATTGCCCGTATTCATGGCCTTGCTGGAGCGATGGCCGGTGAGTTGCTGGAGTTTCCCGGCGGCGTAACCGGAATGGTGCTAAACCTTGAAGAAGATAACGTCGGCGTTGCAATCCTCGGTGAATTTTCCGAGATCAAGGAAGGCGACTCCGTAAAACGTACCGGTCGTATTACCGAAGTTCCGGTTGGCGAGGCTCTTATTGGCCGTGTTGTCAATGCTATTGGCCAGCCAATTGATGGAAAAGGCGCTATCAATACCAGCAGCTTCAGCAAGGTAGAGATCAAAGCTCCCGGTATTGTTGCCCGTAAGTCGGTTCATCAGCCGATGGCGACCGGACTTAAAGCTATTGATTCCATGGTGCCAATCGGTCGCGGACAGCGCGAACTGATCATCGGTGACCGGCAGACCGGCAAGACCGCAGTTGCCGTCGATACGATCATCAACCAGAAGGGTGGCGATGTTGTCTGTATTTACGTGGCTATCGGCCAGAAGCGTTCAACTGTTGCCCAGGTTGTGTCCAAGCTGACCGAACATGGCGCAATGGATTTCACTATTGTCGTTGCCGCCACCGCCTCCGAATCTGCACCGCTCCAGTTCATTGCGCCTTATACCGGCGTAACAATGGGGGAGTTCTTCCGTGACAGCGGCAAACATGCCCTGATCATCTACGATGACCTTTCCAAACAGGCCGTTGCCTATCGCCAACTTTCGCTGCTGCTCCGTCGCCCTCCTGGGCGTGAAGCATACCCTGGTGACGTTTTTTATCTGCACAGCCGTCTTCTCGAGCGTGCCTGCAAGCTGTCCGATGCCTGCGGTGCCGGGTCGCTGACCGCACTGCCAATTATCGAAACCCAGGCAGGCGACGTTTCCGCCTATATTCCGACTAATGTTATCTCCATCACTGACGGCCAGATTTATCTTGAATCAGATCTGTTCTTCTCCGGCGTTCGCCCGGCGATCAACGTCGGTCTCTCTGTTTCCCGCGTCGGTGGCTCTGCGCAGACCAAATCGATGAAGCAGGTTGCCGGTACACTTCGTCTTGACCTTGCCCAGTATCGTGAAATGGCAGCTTTTGCGCAGTTCGGTTCAGACTTGGACAAGGCTACCCAGATGCAGCTTGAGCGTGGTGTGCGTCTTGTTGAGATTCTCAAGCAGCCGCAGTATAAACCGATCGCAAACGAAAAACAGGTTCTCATTATCTTTGCCGCCAACAACGGTTTCCTTGATGAGTATCCTGTTTCTGCACTTAAAAAATATGAAACCGAACTGTACGCCTTCTTCGACAACCGTCAGACTGAACTCCTTACCGAACTTCGCGACAAGAAAGCTATTGATGACGGCCTGAAAGGCAGAATAATTGCCGCTATGGGGCAGTTGAAAAAAGAATTTACGGCTTAATCAAGGATGGTTTGAGTTATGGCAAGCCTTAAAAGCATTAAAAAACGGATTGTATCCGTAAAAAATACTCGCCAGATCACCAAGGCCATGAAAATGGTTTCGGCGTCCAAACTTCGCCGTGCCCAGGAAAATGTAGTGGCTGCCCGCCCGTACGCCAAAAAGCTGGGTGAGGTGTTGCAATCACTGGCTGCAACCCCTGAAGGTGATCTCCATCCGCTACTTGAGAAACGGGATGCCAAAAAACTGTTGCTGGTCGTTCTCACGTCTGACAGAGGCTTGTGTGGCGGTTTCAATACCAATCTTTGTAAGGCCGCCGACCGCTATATCAAGGAGAATAAGGATACATTCGAGCAGATCAGCGTGATGACGATCGGTCGCAAAGGATACGAATTCCTCAAAAGTCGCACGACAGTCCGCCAAAACTTTCCCAACGTGCTGGCAAAGCCGAACTATCAGTCAGCAGCTTTGATTGCTCAGGAAATTGTTGACGGTTTTGTTGCGGAAGAGTATGACCGGGTTGAACTGCTCTACAACTCCTTTCGTACCGTAATGACACAGGATATTACCTTTGAGCAGATGCTTCCGGTAACTCAGCAAGAATCTGGTGCAACGGATGAAACACCGCCAGAATTCATCTATGAACCATCTGTCAGCGAACTGCTGGCAGAAATACTGCCGAAGAATATTGAAGTACAGATTTTTAAAGCGATGCTTGAGACAGTTGCCGGTGAGCATGGTGCCCGTATGACCGCTATGGACAGCGCCTCCAAGAACGCAAACGAAATGATTGGCAAGTTAACGCTCCAGTACAATCGGGCGCGTCAAGCCGCCATAACTACCGAGTTAATGGAGATTATCTCCGGCTCTGAATCAATTAAAGGCTGATATTACAAGTTACACTATATGAGGCCGTACGGCCGCAGGAGGACACTGTTCCATGAGTCAGAATACAGGTAAAATTTCGCAGGTTATCGGCGCTGTTATCGACGTCGAATTTGAACCGGGCAAACTGCCGGAGATCTACCACGCACTGCGCGTGACAAATCCGTCCATTGATGACCGTGAATTCAATCTGGTACTTGAAGTTGCCCAGCATCTTGGCGAAAATTCGGTACGAACCATTGCTATGGATTCGACAGACGGCCTAAAACGCGGCCAGGTTGTTGTTGATACCGGCAAGCAGATATGTGCTCCGGTCGGTGCTAAAACATTAGGTCGTATCATGAATGTTATCGGTGAGCCGGTTGATGAAATGGGGCCGATTGGTAACGAGAAGGAGTCCCCTATCCATCGCGAAGCACCACCTTTTGAAGATCAATCAACAAAAGTTGAAGCGTTTACAACTGGCATCAAGGTTGTTGACCTGCTTGCTCCGTATGCCCGAGGCGGCAAGATCGGTCTTTTTGGTGGCGCCGGTGTCGGCAAGACAGTTCTGATTATGGAGCTGATAAACAATATTGCACGCCAGCATGGTGGTTATTCCGTCTTTGCCGGCGTGGGTGAGCGTACCCGTGAAGGGAACGACCTCTGGATGGAGATGAAGGAGACAGGCGTTCTGGAGAAAACCGCACTGGTATACGGTCAGATGAACGAGCCTCCCGGAGCCCGTGCCCGTGTCGCGCTGACGGCACTCTCTGTTGCCGAATATTTCCGTGACGTTGATGGTCTGGACGTACTGCTCTTCATCGATAACATTTTCCGTTTTACTCAAGCTGGTTCCGAGGTTTCGGCTCTGCTAGGTCGTATCCCGTCTGCAGTTGGTTATCAACCGACACTTGCCACCGAAATGGGCGAGCTTCAGGAGCGTATCACCTCTACTAAAAAGGGTTCGATCACTTCGGTTCAAGCTATATATGTTCCAGCCGATGACTTGACTGACCCGGCGCCCGCTACCGCATTTGCTCACCTTGATGCAACGACGGTTCTTTCCCGTCAGATTGCCGAGCTCGGCATATATCCGGCTGTTGATCCGCTGGATTCCTCTTCACGTATTCTTGATCCGCAGGTTATCGGCGAAGAACATTATGCCGTTGCCCGTTCCGTACAATTTGTTCTGCAGAAGTATAAGGATCTTCAGGATATCATTGCCATTCTCGGTATGGACGAACTCTCTGAAGAAGATAAGCTTGTTGTTGCCCGTGCCCGTAAAATTCAGCGTTTCCTGTCACAGCCGTTTTTTGTTGCCGAGGCTTTTACCGGTTCACCGGGTAAGTACGTGGAGTTGAAAGACACCATCAAAGGCTTTCAGGAAATAGTAGCCGGTAAGCATGATAGTATGCCGGAGCAGGCTTTCTACATGGTAGGCTCAATCGAAGAGGCTATTGAAAAAGCGGCAAAACTGGCTGCAGTATAAATAACCTTACGGGATTACCAATCCCTTTCAAGGAATGATATATGGCTGAAAAGATGAAGCTTGAAATAGTCACCCCGTATAAAAAGGTTGTTGACACTGAGGTCGATGAAGTTACCGCAACCGGCAAAATCGGAGAATTCGGTATATTGCCGGGTCATGCACCGTTTCTTACGTCGCTCAGGATTGGTGAGCTTGTTTATAAAAATAACGGCGTTGCCGAGTATATGTCGCTCAACTGGGGCTACTTCGAAATAAAAGATGATAAGATTATCGTCCTTGTCGAAACGGCGGAGTCTGCTGCTGAAATTGATATTGAGCGTGCAAAAGCTGCCCACGGTCGAGCTGAGGAAGCACTCAAAAAGCTTACTCAGGAAGACAAACAGCTCAGAATATATGAGGCTGCTCTGGAACGAGCGATTATCCGTATGCAGGTCGCCGGTAAAGCCGTTCG
>CAYQMO010000187.1:0-7570 GCA_964418315.1 uncultured Geobacter sp.
CTGGCACTATTGCGCCATCTGTTTCAGAATCTGCTCCAGCTTGCGCAGCTCCTCGCCATAACCGGTCCAGTTCCCCTGGCGCTGCATGGTGGTCGCCTTCTCATAAATGCTCATCGCTTCCTTTGCCAAAGTGGTGGGAGATCCCTTTGTAGTCGGCGTTACGGTTGCAGCTTCTGTGGTAACCGCTTTTTTTTCTCCGAAGAGCCGCTGGAGAGCCAGCTCCAGATTCTCCTCCATAACCACCTGATCACCGAAAGCGACAATGACCCGCTTCAGCTCCGGCAGACCTGCCTTATCTGCGGCAAGGAACAACGGCTGCACGTAGAGAAGCGACTTTTCAATCGGTATCACCAGCATGCTCCCCCGAATTACCTCGGAACCACGCTGACTCCAGAGAGTCAACTGTTGGGAGATGAAGGAGTCCTGATTGATGCGGGCATCGATCTGTTTGGGACCGTAGATCAGCCGATCGCGCGGGAACGTGTAGGCGCGGATCTTGCCATAATTTTCCCCATCACAGCGGGCGGTCAGCCACGCCGCAAGGTTGTCCCGTTTTGATGGCGTAAACGGCAGCAGCAGAATGTACTCCTCCACCTTTTCGCCAGGCAGTTTCATGATGGTATAATATGGTTCCATCGGCTTTTCGCCGAGAGCAGGAATCTGCCAGAGATTCTCCTTGTTGTAGAATACCTTCGGGTCAGTCATATGGTAGGCGGCAAACATGGTCGCCTGCAATTGGAGGAATTGATGCGGATAGCGTACGTGGCTACGCATGTCCGTCGGCATGGCTGTCAGCGGCTTGAAGAGACCGGGAAACATCCGTGCGTAGACTTTTGCCAGTACGTCGTCAGGATCACTGATGTAAAAATCAACTGTTCCGTCATATGCATCAACGGTTGCCTTGACGGAATTCCTCATATAGTTGATCCCACCCTTAAGCGGCTTCGAATAGGGGAGTCTATCCGAATGGGTATAGGCATCAATCATCCATTTAAGACGCCCCCCTGCATCAACCGCCATATAGGGATCTCCGTCAAAACGGAGAAACGGTGCAATTGTCCTCAATCGCTCATTAATGTTGCGGTTGTAGATAATGCGGCTTTCGGCGCTGATATCAGATGAAAGCAGAATTTTTTCCGTCTTGAATTTTGCGGCGAACAGCGCTTTCCTGAAGAGTGAGTCGATCGGCACCCCACCCTTGCCGGCGTACGTAGTATTGATATTGCCGGTAGCTGTAGGATAGCTGAATTCCGGCACCTTGGTCTTGACGACCACGTAGTCGTTGGATAGCTCGCCGAAATAGATTTCCGGCCGGGTGACTTTTATATCGGCCAGACTGACCGGAGGAATATCCTTGACGAAAAACTCCGGTAGCCCCTCCTTGCTGATGCGGCTTACCGGACCGAAGGTTATGCCGTTGCCGTGGGTGAAGATCAGACGCTCGTTAATCCAGTTTTTGCTCGGAAGATCTGCGTAGGAGAGTTCACGCGGTGACAACATGACCTGCATATACTCTCCGTTCACCTTGTAGCGGTCATTATCCACATCGAAAAATTTGTAGTAGGTTCTGATCTGCTGGAGTTGACTGTAGGTTTTCAGCAACGGGGCGTGATCCCAGAGGCGGATATTCTTGATAGTGGCTTCATTATTGGCGATATCGGTGGCAGTCAGCTTCGAGTCGACATCGAAGGGGACTGTTTCGATCTTTTCCAGATCGAAACCAAAGCGGGTAAACTTGATATTGTTCTCGATATATGGCGTTTCAAGCGCCAGTTCGTTTGGGGCAACTTTGAATTTCTGCAGCAGAGCCGGATAGACGCGGATGCCGATGACATAGAGCGCGATAACGACCAGAGCCGGCAGCATCGCCACCCGCCAGGTTCCTTTCCAGATTCCGGCGGCCAGCAGCAGTCCTGCCAGTGGTGTCAGGAATGTCAGTCCTTTGTAGGTTAGCAGGCGAGAATTGACATCCACATACCCTGCGCCATAAAAAGCTCCTTTGTTGGAAAACAGCAGACTGTAGCTTTCCAGGTAGAAACCTGCCGCAACGACAGAGACAAATATAGCGACTAAAATTGCCAGATGTTTACGTACCTTTTCATCTAATGAAGCAGCACGTTCCGTGAGGATGATGCCTCCTCTGACATAGTAGACCGCCCCAGAAAGAGCGGCGGCAGCCAGCAGCGCGAAGCCGGCAAACCCTTTGAGTATCTCCAGGAACGGCAGGCTGAACAGGTAAAAGCCGATATCTTTGCCGATCACCGGATCAACGGAACCGACATTGACCCCGTTCGTGAAGAGTAGCGCATCTTCCCAGCGCATCGCACCCCAGTTTGCGGCAAGAAGGGACAAGATGACAGTAGCAATAACGGTTAACGGCTTAACAAAGCGATTGGCATCGTTCCTGTTCATTCGGAAGTTGCCGCTACCCAGGAGGGAAATGCCGCTGTAGGGAAATTTTGCCCTGTTGGCATACATCAGATTGGCCATAATAACGGCTGAGAGGAACAGACCGAAAAACAGCCCAACCCCGGTTTTTGCGTAAAGAACCGTCAAAAAAACCTGTTTAAAGCCGGTTTCAACAAAAAATAGCCAATCCGTATAGTAATTTAGCAGGGAAGATACAAACGGCAGCACCACCAGAACGAGAATCATAAAAACTGAAAATTTACTTTTTAACATATATTACCCCCCCTAAATTCCTTTATTGTTAGGTTTGTATCGGCAGTCTCAACTCAGCGCCACAGGCTCAACGGCGGATCGGTGACCACCGCACGCAGAATATCACTGCGAGAAACGAAGCCGACCAGACGTCCGCTGTCGTTTGTTATAGGAGCTCCGTCAACACCATTGTCGAGCATGACGGAGGCAATGCGTCTGATATCGGTCACAGGCGAGGCTGCGACAACAGGGGTTGTCATAACATCCCGTACCAGGCGGTTCAGGCTTTCAACAATCTTTCCGGCATTGATGTTAATAGCGGTCAGCAGGTCGCGCTCGCTGACGATACCAACAAGTTGTGCGACCCCGTTTAACACCGGAGCCTGATGGATGTGGTGATCGTGCAGAGTTCGCCAGGCCTGCGCCACATTGTGGTCAGCCTGAACTGTTATTACATTGTGCTGCATGATCTGCTCGGCATGGTAGAGTGGCCCTCGTTCAATATCATGCGGCAGCAAGGCGAGGTAAGCACGGACGGCGTCTTCGTGAGGCCGACCGGCTGTTCGGGTCGTCACGGCGATGCCCAACTCATCGCCATCCTGGGCAATGGGTCGCAAAGGACTCACCTTTGAAACCGCACGTACCCGGTTCATTTCTTCAAGAGTGCCGCTGAACACCTGTCCTGTAGTACCGTAGATCGAAAACATGGCTTATTTTCCTTTGTAATGTTCGAGATGCGGTTGATGTAGTTTGACCGGCACGCCGGGTCGAAGTCGCAGATTTAGCATCTCGACCAGCACCGAAAAAGCCATTGCGAAATATATGTAACCTTTGGGAATATGCATATCAAAACCATCGCCGATCAGCGCGACCCCGATCAGAAGCAGAAAGCTGAGTGCCAGCATCTTGATAGTCGGGTGTTTTTCGACGAAGGAGCTGATCTTGCCGGAAAAGAGCATCATAAAGCCGACAGCGATAACGACTGCGGCGATCATTACGCCAAGTTGACTCGCCATCCCGAGGGCGGTGATAATTGAATCAAGCGAAAAGACGATATCCAGCAGAAGGATCTGGACAAGCACCGAACCAAAAGTTGCCCCGACACGGGCGGTAGCTATCTCCGCCTCCCCCTCAAGCTTTTCGTGAATTTCCACGGTGCTTTTCCAGAGCAGGAACAGGCCGCCGCAGATAAGAATCAGGTCACGACCGGAAATTTCGTTGCCCAGAACCGTAAACAACGGAGCTGTCAGCCCCATCAGCCATGTCAGTGAAAAAAGCAGCACTATGCGGATGAACATTGCCAGCCCGAGACCGATCATCCTGGCTTTTTCCTGCTGATCTGCCGGTAATTTGCTCGCCTGAATGGAGATGAATATAATATTGTCAATGCCAAGTACAATTTCAATAGCGCTTAGAGTCACCAGCGCCATCCAGACCTGCGGATCAGTTACCCATGCCATGTGTTTATTGTCTCCTTATTTTATTAAATGTTGCGGACAGTATTCGGCAGGTTCCGTCCCTGATATATACAACTCATCCGCTGTTTTCGGGCAGTCCGGAGTCGCCAGATATCCTGTCTCGGAATCAATAGTAACAGAGACTACCGAATCAGGACGAGGGAAATCTGCCGTTGATCTGGTTGCCACCGCCTTACGCATATATTTTTCCCAAATCGGGGCGGCAACGGCACCGCCGGTGAAGCCCTTGCCACCTGGCCTCGGCCTGTCATAGCCAACCCAGACTCCGGTTATGATCTGCGGGGTATAGCCGACAAACCAGGCATCACGGTAGTCATCGGTCGTGCCGGTCTTTCCGGCAGAGGGATGAGCCGTGTTGAATTTCTTCAGATTTTTTGCGGTACCATATACCATTACACCTTTGAGCATCTGTGTCGTAATAAAAGCCGCAGCGGCAGAAAGTACCGGGGCTGAAGTGGCGGGGGTTTCGATCCAGCTATTACGCTTGCGGTCATAAATTTTAAGAATGGTTCTTGCTTCGGGCCGCATACCACCGTTGGCCAGCGGGGCGTACGCTAGCACCAGGTCGCTCAAGGTAACCTCATCGGTCCCAAGTGCAAGCGTAAGACCATTCTCTGCGCGCACCGACAACCCCATTTTTCCAGCAAAATCGACAAAATACGGGATACCGATAGCATCCAGCAACTTGACAGCAATGACGTTGTTTGAATTCGCCAGAGCCTGACTCAGGGTCAACTCCCCATAGATTTCCCTGCCATAGTTCTGCGGCTTCCAACTCTCATTGTTACCACTTGGATATGAAACCGGGGAGTCATCCCAGACGCTACCGGCAGTGATGCCCTTTTCCACTGCAGCAGCGTAGACCAGCGGCTTAATCGCCGAGCCGGGTTGACGCTTTGCCGAAAAAGCGCGGTTATAAGAGTTGCGGATACCGTCTACACCACCCACAGCGGCAAGAACATCGCCGGTAACCGGATCAAGGCAGACAAGAGCACCCTGCAGTTCTGGGGAACGTTTTTTGACCCCCTCCTCCAGCGCCAGTTCGGCGCTTTTTTGCAGTGCCAGATCCATGGCTGCAGTGACTTCAAGCCCCCCCTGTTCGATAACATCTGGTCCAAAACGCTCTATCAGTTTACTGCGAATGTGAGTAACATAATGCGGAGCCTGACCCGGCTGAGTAAAGGTAACACGCTGGTTTCTAAGACTTTCCTTCTGGGCGGAGGTGATCATATTTAGAGTAACCATCCGCGCAAGCACGATGTCCCGCCGCCCGGTAACCTGGGCCGATTTACCAAGTGGATTATAGCGACCCGGATTTTTCTGCACACCAGCCAGCAGCGCGCATTCGGCCTCGTTCAGCTCCTCCGGGCTTTTATCAAAATAGAGTCGGGACGCCTGGGCAATGCCCCACGCCCCATTACCGTAATAAATTTCGTTGAAATACATCTCCAGAATCTGCTTCTTGGTATACTTTTGCTCGTACTCAATCGCCATCTTGGCTTCTTCGTATTTTCGTTCAATGGTCTTTGCACTCGATAAATACCTGTTTTTTATGAGCTGTTGGGTGATGGTCGAGCCACCTTCAGCCAGACGCCCCTTGACAACATCTTTTACAAGAGCCCTGGCGATTCCGCGCACATCAATGCCGCCATGTTCGTAAAAGCGCGCATCTTCAACGGCCACGACAGCTTTTTGCAGGAACGAGGGAATCCGGTCAATAGAGACCCAGTAGCGTTTGTCCGGCAGAATTCTACCGGCGAACTCCCCCTTATTATCGAAAACCTTGATTGAAGTGTAGCCGAATGGCAGTGGTGGATACGCAGCAAAGCTGTCCCTGGCCTGAGTCGGAGAGGCAAGAAATAAGAAAAGAATAAGAGCTGCTGTAAACTGGCAGAGTGTTTTCAGAATACAAATGAAATAAGGCGACTTTATCAGTCGCCTGTCAGTATGCCCCCTCACTTCAAATTTTTCCTTATCCTGTCAACCGCCTCGATCACATTCTCGCGATGGCCGAAAGCCGATAATCGGAAATAGCCTTCCCCACTCGGGCCAAAGCCGCTTCCCGGCGTCCCAACCACGTTGCATTCGATCAGAAGCTTGTCAAAGAACTCCCAACTGGTCATGCCGCCCGGGGTTTTGAGCCAGATGTAAGGAGCGTCAACCCCGCCGAAGACAGTCACACCTGCTTCTTTAAGTCCTTCGCGGATGATTCGTGCGTTCTCCATGTAGTAATCGATGATTTCCCTGGTCTGCTGCCACCCTTCGTCACTGTAGACCGCAGCGGCGGCGCGCTGAACCGGGTAAGAGGCTCCATTGAACTTGGTCGTGGTGCGGCGCAGCCAGAGCTTGTTGAAGCTGTAGCGCTCGCCGCAACTGGTGGTTCCCATGACCTCTTCCGGCACTACCACCAGACCGCAGCGCACGCCGGTAAAGCCAGCGGTTTTGGAAAAGGAGCGGAACTCGATGGCGCACTTCTTCGCCCCCTCGATCTCGTAGATCGAGTGCGGGATCTCAGGATTTGTAATGAACGCCTCATAAGCGGCATCGAAGAAGATTACCGCATCGTTGGCATTGGCGTAATCGACCCATTTTTTAAGTTCAGCCTTGCTTGCCACCGTGCCGGTCGTATTGTTGGGGAAGCAGAGATAGATGATGTCAACCTTGCCGGTCGGGAGTTCCGGGATAAAACCGTTGGCCTCGTTACAGGGGAGGTAGACGATGTTCTCGTAATACCCCTTCTCGTCTGCTTCTCCGGTGCGACCAATCATGACGTTGGTATCATTGTAGACCGGATAGACCGGATCTCCTATGGCTACGATATTGTCCAGTGCAAAAATATCGAGGATGTTGGCGCAGTCGCACTTGGAGCCGTCGGAGATAAACATCTCCTCGGTCTTGAGCGAAACCCCAAGCGGCTTGTAGGATTTCTCAATAATTGCGTTGATCAGCCAGTCATATCCCTGTTCCGGACCGTAACCGGCGAACTGCTCGGTAGTGCCCAGATCATCGACCGCATCATGAAACGCTTTCAGAACCGCTGGAGGCAGCGGACGGGTAACGTCGCCGATGCCGAGACGGATAACTTTTGCATTCGGGTTGGCTTCAGCAAAGGCGCGCACACGGCGACCGATCTCAGGGAACAGGTAGCCGGCTTTCAGCTTCAGGTAGTTGTCGTTGATTTTTGCCATCTTCGGTAAATCCTCCACCATGTATTGATATTCATAAAACATAATCGTAAAGCAAGGATGATCTCACGCAACGACGCGACGACGCAACGAAAGTCTTTAAAACATTTATTTGTTAAGGCTTTTAAACGTTGCGTCGTTGCGGCGTCGCGTGAAAATTAGGTTTTGGTTCCGGCGTGATTTATTTAAGCCCCAAAACATCTTGCATATCGTACAGCCCCGGCGCTTTCCCCACTACCCACTTTG
>CAYQMO010000188.1:0-7550 GCA_964418315.1 uncultured Geobacter sp.
GCACAGCCCGAACAACAGGCACCGCATCGGCAGCAGGGACAGGAACAAAGACAACGGGAGAATGGCGCTGCACAGGATTCCGGTCGTGGTCACGGGCGTGGACAGGATAAAGATGATGATCGAGGCCGGGGAAGATAAGCTATGAAAACATTGATCGACCTGTTTAACACCTTTGAAGCACTGGGTGAAAAAACAGCCTTTGTCAACCGTACCGGTATACGGCGACTGGTGGTCTCCTTCCGGGAGTTTCACGATCTTGCCCTGAAGATGGCAAACCTGCTGGCAAAATATGGTGTAACACAGGGAGACAGGGTGCTGATCTGGGCACCCAACTCTTCCTGGTGGGCGGTAGCTTATTGGGGCATCATCATTCGAGGCGCAGTTGCCGTCCCGGTTGATTTCATGTCTGACCTGGCACGAGCGGAATCTATCCGAACCCTCACGAAATCTGTGCTTGTTCTGCAAAGTCGCTTCAAGCCGGAGCGGTTACCGGCAGCAACCTCTCTACTGCTGGAAGATCTTCAGTTCCTTCTTGAAGACGTCGGCCCAATCGGCGCCATTGCTGATGTCACACCCGAAGATACGGCACAACTGGTGTATACCTCCGGAACAACCGGTAATCCGAAAGGTGTCATACTTACCCACAAAAACCTGGTCGCTAATATCATCCAGATACATCAACAGGTGCCGATCATCACCTCCCGGTTTACCTTCCTCTCGCTGCTGCCACTCTCCCACATGTTCGAATTGACGGGCGGTTTTTTAACCCCGCTCTGCCGAGGTGCCGCGATTGTGTATCTGCGCACACTCAAGCCCTCCGCAATCATGTCTGCGCTTGGTGAAGAGGATATTTACGTCATTATGTCCGTTCCACGTCTCATGCAGTTGCTGAAAACATCCATCGAGCGCAACCTTGAGGAGAAGCACCTTTCCGGACTGTTCCGGATGATGGTACAGTTTGCGAAACGGCTACCGAAAGAGATGCGCCGCCGGATCTTTTTCCCGGTGCAGAAAACGTTTGGCGCTCATTTCACTCTGTTTGTCTCAGGCGGCGCCCCTCTGGCACCGGACGATTTTATCTTCTGGGACGGCATCGGTTTTACAGTCCTGGAAGGGTATGGACTCACCGAAACATCACCGGTGCTCTGCGTCAACACCATGGAGCGCCAGCAGGCCGGTTCAGTTGGTCCTCCGCTGCCAGGTGTTCAGGTAAAGATCGACAACAAAGAGGTACTGGTACGCGGTGATAACGTCTTTCCCGGTTACTACCAGAACGAGCAGGCTAGCCGTGACGCCTTCACCGATGACGGCTGGTTCCATACCGGCGATTTCGGGGAGATAGGTCCAGATGGCTGGCTGGTTATCAAAGGAAGGCAGAAGGAGTTGATCGTCACCGGTTCGGGCGTCAACGTCTATCCCGACGAACTGGAGGCGACCCTGAACAGAGTCGCCGGGGTCAAGGAATCATCTGTTATCGGACTCGAAAAGGGAGGGGCGGAAGAGGTTCACGCCGTGTTGATTCTCGACGGAAGTGGCAGAGCGCCGGAAGAAATAATTGCGGAGGCAAACAGTCATCTGGACGCGCTGCAGCAGATTACCGGCTTTACGCTCTGGAAGGAAGCCGAATTCCCCAAAACTACAACTTTGAAAATCAAGAAGTTTGCGGTTAAGGAGACGATTGAAAAAGATGCCGGGGGGGGCGATGCCGCAGTCAGTTCGGACGGTTTGATCAACCTGATTACCAGGGTGACCGGTGTCGCTACCACACAGATCCGCGAGGATTCTCTGTTAGTTTCAGAGCTGGGTCTTACCTCTATAGACCGGGTAGAGCTGGTTAATTTTCTGGAACAGCAGTATCGGCTCGATATTGAAGATTCACAAATCGGCCTGGAAACGAAAGTATCGGACCTGCGCCTGATAATTGCCAAACGGGAAAAACTGAACAGTCACGATCATTTCCGCTTCTGGACCAATGGACGGCTTTTCCGTGGTCTGAGGATGGTGTGGGACGCCCTGTTTCATCATCCACTCTTTCGCTGCTTTGTCACGCTCGATCCACTGGGAATTGAGGAATTGAAAAAACTGAAGGGACCGCTGTTTTTTGTAGCCAATCATTTATCCTACCTTGATCATCTCGCGGTCATGTTCGCTCTGCCACCAGAAATCCGTGCCAGAACCGCCACCGCCGCCTGGGAAGAGTTTTTTTTCGGCGATTACCATGGATTAAACCGGATATTGAGACGCCTCAGTTATGAGTACGCCACGCTGCTGTTCAACATCTTTCCTCTGCCACAGTCTCAGGGCTTCAGTCGTTCATTGGCATATATGGGCAAGCTTGTCGATAGCGACTATAACATCTTACTGTTTCCGGAAGGGGAACATTCCCGGGATGGTCAAATGCATGGTTTTCATCTCGGTCTCGGTACAATGGTTAAGGAATTGGCCGTTCCGGTGGTGCCGGTACACATCAACGGCACTTTTCAGGTACTTCCCCATGGAGCCAATTTTCCCAAGCGGGGCAAGGTGACGGTAACTTTTGGGAAGCCGCTCCACTTTCGTAACGAGGAACCGGCCGAGATAGTGGAGATTACGCGTAATGCGGTGAAGCAGCTTGGTGAAGAGCTGCCAGTCTCGTAGTTCATATTTGTTTAACCTGCCCACACAGAACCTCCTCCACCATCGCCCGTCATATAATACAGTTATTTCAAACATGACGGCTTCGATTGGCGGATTTTTTTGCCCAACTTACCTTGAACATACTTATTGCCAATTAAAAACAGTCACTTGCGTGCCTTAAAACTGAGATGCCTTTCTGGCACATTAGTTGCCTTGTCTTTGTTACACATATTTAAAAACCAGATAAAGAAGGAGGAGTAAATGAACAATGTATCCAGAATCGGAATGACGCTGTTAGCTGTGGCTGTTGTAGCCACAGGCTTGGTTGCGGGATGTGCAAATGTTCCACTGCGCACAGAGAAGTCAACATCAGCTATCCGCGCTGCAGAGGAGGCAGGAGCGGCTACCGTGCCGCAAGCATCGCTGCACTTGCAACTGGCCAGAGAAGAGCTGGAATCTGCCAGGAAACTTTCTGCGAAAGGGGATAAGGAAGAAGCCAGATCGATGCTGATGCGGGCTGAAGCTGACGCCGAACTGGCAATCGATCTATCGCACAAGGACACTGAGAGAGCAGAGGCCAGAGAAGCTGTTGAGCGCGTACGCCAACTCCGTAAAGACAACTTATAAACCATAAAGGGGACTTCCATGAAAGTATTACAATTATTTATCCTGATCATAACCGCTGCATATCTTGCAGCCTGCGCATCTGTTGCGCCAAAAGAGCTCGTCGATGCCCGTTCAGCTTACCAGTTCGCAAGCGTAGGACCTGCAAAGGAACTCGCGCCGACGGAATTGCACAAAGCGCAGTTAGCTCTCAATGAGGCGGAACAATCCTTTAAGAAGGATTCTGATTCTACTAAAACAAAAGATCTCTCGTACGTCGCCCAGCGAAAATCCGAACAGGCGGGAGCAGTTGGTGCCATAGCCGCAGCCAAGGGGACGAAAAAAAGGGCAGATGCTGATTTCCAGAAGCAGCAGTCAGCGATCGTGGAACAGGGTAAAAAGGATTTAAGAGAATCCGAAAAACAGATAGCCATGTCACAGGCGGAACTTGAAAAGCAGGAAGCACTCAAGGCTGCCAAGGAGACGGCAGACGCCGAATTGAAAGCATCAGAACAGCGGACTGCCGCTGGACGACAGGCAGCAGCGGTTCAGGCTGAACGCGCCAGAGAAGCAACAGCACAACAGGTAGCCGCAGAACAAAGGATAGTCTCTGCTCAGACCGAACTTGACAAGCAGGAAGCCCTCAACACAACAGCAAAGGCTGCAGCAGAAGCCGAATTACAGGCTTCAAAAAAACGGGCAGCCGCTGCTCAGGCCGAACTTGACAAGCAGAAAGGCCTCAACACAACAGCAAAGGCTGCAGCAGAAGCCGAATTGAAGGCTTCCAAGCTAGAGACAGCCGCTGCACAGGCCAAGCTTGACAAGCTGAAAGCCCTCAACGCAGCCAAGGCTGTATCGGATGCCGAATTGAAAGCATCAGAAGCACGTACAGCCGCCGCAATGGCTGAACTTGCTGCGATCGCTTCTCTCAAGGAAGATGAACGTGGTCTGGTCTTGACGCTCACCGGAAGCATCCTGTTTCGGTCCGCAGAATCAACCTTGATGCCTGCCGCACAGGCAAAGCTTGACCAGGTAACGAAGGCGTTACTGACGATTCACCCACGCACCCTTATTGTCGAGGGACACACCGACTCACAGGGTTCAAACGAATACAATCAGACTCTTTCGCAACGTCGTGCCGACGCGGTCAGAAATTATCTGGTACAGAAAGGGTATCCGTCCAATCAGATCCAGGCACTCGGACAGGGGGAAGGTAGCCCGATTGCCAAAAATTCTTCAGCTGAAGGACGCGCTAACAACCGCCGAGTTGAGATCGTCATACAACGTGAAGTGCAGACATCTAAAAGATAATTCGCAGTTGCAATCAAGATTACACTTATTTCAAGACAGACCCTAAAGGTTTTCAAAATCTTTAGGGTCTGTAAAATGTCATCTTGAAAGCAAAATGGAACCTGATTAGTTCTGATTCGCCGCTAATCCCTTATATTCACCAACGGACCAGGTTTAACCATCAAATGAATGCACCCATTATATCGATCACTTACCGCCGCTACGCCTTAGGCCTCCTCCTGGCGGTTAACATGCTTAACTATATCGATCGTCAGGTACTCTTCGCAGTGTTTCCGCTGATCAAGATCGATCTGCAACTTAGCGATGCGGCACTAGGGCTGCTCGGGTCCGCTTTCATGTTCAGCTATATGCTCTTTGCTCCGCTTTTCGGCTGGCTGGGCGATCGGTGGAACCGTACCATGCTCGCCTCCTGTGGCCTCGTTGTCTGGAGTCTGGCCACAGCTCTAGCCGGTTTTGCCCACGGTTACCGGACTCTGTTGGCTGCCCGTGCCACTGTCGGCATCGGTGAAGCGAGTTTCGGTACGGTATCCCCCGGACTCGTTTCAGATTTTTTTCCGAAGGAGCGCCGTGGCAAAATTCTTTCCTGGTTCTATGTTGCCATTCCGGTCGGAAGTGCCCTCGGCTACCTCCTTGGCGGTCTGCTTGGGCAGGATTACGGCTGGCATGCCGCATTTATGATGGTCGGAGTGCCGGGGTTGTTGCTCGCGATTCCGATTGCAATGTTGCGTACTCCTCCCCGTGGTGGCGACACACCTCACCCGGACGTTGGCAACCATCTCCCGGTGGGAGAGGTGATACCTACGAGATCAGGATACGCGGCACTGTTCAAAAACCGCTCGTTTGTCTGCAACACTCTGGCAATGGCCGCCATGACCTTTGCTGTCGGGGGGCTTTCCCAATGGCTACCTTCGTTCCTGCACCGCGTACACTCTCTTGATGTTGCCAGGGGTAACATGCTGTTCGGAGCGACTACCGTGCTGGCGGGGATAGTGGGAACTCTGGCCGGCGGCTGGCTCGGTGACCGCTGGCAGAAAAAGAACGGCAAGGGCTATCTGCTGCTTTCCGGCTGGGGATTCCTCATCGGTGCCCCCTTCGCTGTGTTAGCTCTCCTTGCTCCAGAAATCGTCGGCTGTATGTCGGCAATTTTTATCGCCGAGTTTTTTCTCTTTCTCAACACCGGCCCGCTGAATACCGTAATTTTGAATGTTACCAATCCGGCTGTTCGAGCAATGGCTTTTGCGGTTAATATCTTCTTTATCCACGCTCTGGGAGATGCGTTTTCTCCCGCCATAATAGGGTGGCTGTCTGACCAGTGGGGCTTGCGCAGCGCGCTTCTGATAACCCCCGGCGCAATGGTGCTGGCCGGTCTGTTCTGTTTTATCTGCGGCAGGTATGTGGTGCAGGATATGGCTCGTGTTGAGGCTTGAACTTCTGCTGGTCGGGATCAAATAAAGCTGTACAGCAAGGAGCCGTTCATGAACGTACCAATTCTGCTTATCCTACTGCTTATAGTCTCTTGCATCATGCAGCCACTGACTACCGTTGCGGCAGATGATGGTTATGGCTACCCGATCCCGGGATCATATGAAGCCACCATTATCGGGACTCCGGCAGAACTGATGCCGGAATTCCCCACAAATATAAATACTCGGCAGCTTGTGCTTGATGTCAATCCGGGTCGCAAGCGCCCACCGATTTTCTTTTACGATGAAGGACTGCGTTGCATGCTTGCCTACCAGGATAAAAAAGCGCCGCTGGTTTTTCTGATCGCCGGAGCCGGTTCGGGTTATCGCGCTGCCAAGCTGATGACCATGATGAAAGCCTTTTATGTGGCGGGCTTTCACGTCATAACAGTGCCATCGCCGTCACATGCCAATTTCATCATCTCCGCTTCTCGAAGCAGTGTTCCCGGCGATCTGGCCGAAGATGCGGCTGATCTGTACCGGGTCATGGAGAACGCCAGGAAACAGGTCGAGGGTGATATTGAAATTTCCTCTTTTAATCTGTGCGGCTACAGCCTTGGGGGGACTCAGGCCGCTTTTGTGGCCAAATTGGACGAAGAGCGCAAGGTCTTCAATTTTCGCAAAGTGCTTATGATTAATCCTGCGGTAAGTCTCTATAGCTCTGCAAAGCGGATCGAAGATCTGATACAGCAGATTCCGGGCGGAGCAAAAAAACAGGGGGTCTTTTTCAACAGTATGTTGTCAAAGTTCAGCCGGTATTATCGCAATGGCAATTTTAATGCCATAAATGAGGAGTTTCTCTACTCGATTTACACGGAGAAACTATTCTCACTCGAAGAAACGGCCGGATTGATCGGGCTCACATATCGTATCCATCTCGCCGGTATGATTTTCGCCTCCGACGTAATGACCAACAGCGGCTACGTCGTACCGAAGAACCGCTTGTTGAGTGCCACAGATTCAGTTTACGACTATTTTCTAGTCTCCTCGCACTTGAGTTTCATCGACTATTTCAACGAATACCTGTTTCCTTATTTTCAGAAGCAGCGACCGGGGCTGACCAGGCAGGCATATATCCAGTCCTTGAGTCTCAGAAATATTGAGGGGTACCTTAAATCTTCTTCCAAATTCGCTGTGATGGCCAACAAGGATGACTTTATTCTGAGCAGTGAAGATCTCGATTATCTGAGGCAGTTGTTCGGCGAGCGAGCCATGATTTACCCTCGCGGCGGGCATCTGGGCAACCTGGAATTCAAAGAGAATCTGGCCAATATGGTCGCGTTTTTCGGGGAACCAAAATGAAAGTTATTAGAGTCTGGGGAAACGTGACCATTATTTTTCTGCTGGTAGCGTCACTTATCGGCTGTGCCGCTACAACCAGCAATACTCTGGCTGAGGTTCCGGCGATGCATTCAATAGCAGATTTTAAGGATCAACGCTTCGCTGAAGTCTCGGATCCCTGGGAAGGTTTTAACCGTAACATGTATCAGTTTAACTACTACTTAGTCCCTGACAGAAAAAACCAGTTTTCAAAAATTCGTACTTCGTTTTATGACG
>CAYQMO010000189.1:0-7542 GCA_964418315.1 uncultured Geobacter sp.
CCAGAGCAAAAAACAGGCGCTACAAATACTCAGTCAACCCCTTGGCTCCCAACTGTTCCACCACTTTCTTCACATCCTGGCAGCGCTCGCGGTTGCAAACCATAATGGCATCCGGTGTAGAAACAATCACCAGATTATGCACACCAACCGTGGCTACCATCCTCCCGTCGGAATATATTAGGTTTTCGGATGAGTCTACATCGATATGCCCGACAGCATTGATACAGACCGTCCCAGTGCTGTCAGGCTCAACAACCTCCGGCAGAGCGCTCCAACTGCCGACATCGCTCCACCCCATTTCGACCGGCACCATCTGCACTTTGGCTGATTTTTCCATCACCCCGTAATCTATTGAAATGCTCTCAATATCCTGATAAAGAGCCGCAATCCGCTCTTTCAGGCCGACGTCACCTTCTGTACCGGAGTGTAGCAATGGCTCAAGCTTTGCGCGTAGAGTCGGCATATACGCCGCCATCTCTGCAAGAACCGCGTCGGCTCGCCAGATAAACATGCCGCTGTTCCAGAAGAAGTTACCCTCGTTCAGATAGCGCACGGCCTCTGCCAGCGGCGGTTTTTCGACAAAACGCCTGACCTTATACGGCCCCCTGGTTGTTATCGCAGTCATATCCGCTTCGATATACCCGTAGCCGGTTTCAGGGCGTGACGGCAAAATACCGAGCGTCACAAGAGAGCCTCCATCTGCAGCCTGTGCCGCAAAAGCAAGTGTGTCGCACAGTGCAGCTTCATTTTTTATGAAATGGTCAGCCGGAAGCACAGCCATTACCCCTGATGGATCACGAGCGGCAATCAGAGCGGCTGCGAGTCCGATAGCCGGGGCTGTGTTACGACCGACCGGCTCGGCGATTACGTCAATCGGCAGCAAATCGTACAATTGCATCTGCCGTTCCGTTTCAGCCGCCTGCAGGTGGTTGGTTATTATTAGAATGCGCTTGGGCTGGAGCGGCAGAACGCGTTCAACAGTCCTCTGCAGCATGCTTCGATCGCCGGTGATTGAAATCAACTGTTTCGGGAGAGCAACTCTCGAAAGCGGCCAGAATCTGGTGCCTGAACCACCGGCCAGAATAACAATGTACATTGATGATCTCCCGTTATTTGTATTGGATTCGATAAAGAAAATCAGCGGTTTTCCGTCCGAGATCACTGAACGAATCGGTTGTGTCCGTGACATCCCACAGAGTTTGCCTGAAAGAAGCCACCTCCTGACCAGTGGCACCATCGTGCAAATTGACAACAACGGTAATTTTAAAACGGCCAAGGCGGATAAATTTTCCTGAAAGAACCAAAGTTGCCGCATCCGGTTTCCCGTCACGGGAAATTTTTTTGAACATCTGGTGAAACGCGACAAAACGTTCAATATGCCCGGAGAGCTCTCCCGGAAGCTTCGCATAACGAAGCTCGCGTTGACTCAGCCCCTCATCTGATGCATCAGAATACAACTCCTTTTTGAGTTCCAGGTCCTGAATGAGCAGCTTTGTGTAGTTGTACATCGGTTTTGGATTCGTAACGAGTTCCTCTTCGATCATTGTCGTCGAAGAGGCGGCGCAGCCAGCAGAGATAAGCATCAGAGAGAGACAGCAGAGCAGCAGCAGGAGCGAGCGGATATTTGGAGAGCAACAGCTACCCGGCATCCGCGATCTCACAACGATTGTAGTCATCATTAAAGCGGACTATATCATCTTCACCCAAATATTCCCCACTCTGAACTTCAATTATTACAAGAGGGATTTTTCCCGGATTTTCAAGACGATGACTCTCACCTATCGGAATAAATGTCGATTCATTCACGTTGATGACCCTTTGAGTCTTACCGCAGGTAACCAGTGAGGTTCCGGATACCACGATCCAGTGTTCACTGCGATGATGATGTTTTTGAAGAGAGAGGCGTTGCCCCGGCAGAACCTCAATCCGTTTGATTTTATAGTTACTGTTCTGATCGAGAACGGTATACGTTCCCCACGGGCGTTCGCCCCGTTCCAGAGTCGGTTCCATTGGTAATCCTTTTAAAAGTATTATTTTGCTCGAAGCTTCAGATAATCCTGCAACGCTTTACGCCAGGACTGTGGATGATAACCGGTTTCAGCACTTAACTTGGTACAGTCCAGTGTAGAATAGAGTGGTCGCCGGGCCGGACGATTCAAGTCGGTTGTTGACATCGGTTTGACTACTACACCCAGCTTTGATTCTGCAAAGATTGCTTTGGCGAAGTCGTTCCATGAGCAGAATTCAGAATTTGCCGCGTGATAGACTCCCCGGCAGCCGCTATCAATCAGGGACACTATTGCCTGCGACAGATCAACCGTCCACGTTGGTGAACCGATCTGATCGTCCACTACCGTTAATTCACTCTTTTCGGTGCCAAGACGGAGCATGGTCTCGACAAAATTTTTACCATGCAGACCGTACAGCCACTGTGTTCGCACAATAAGGTGTTCCGGAGAGTGCGCGGCGTTCATTTCTCCAGCCAGTTTCGATTCGCCATAGACACTAAGCGGACATGGAGCATCATCCTCGACGTACGGTGTCCCCTTGCCACCATCAAACACGTAATCACTGCTTATCTGCACCAGCAGGGCACCGATATCTTTACAAGCCATTGCCAGATACGCCACTCCCTCACCATTGACAACCATTGCCGTTTCGGCTGCGCTTTCGCAGCCATCGACGTCCGTATAGGCGGCACAATTGATAACCACCTCCGGTTTCAGATCGCCAATGACTTTAAACACCGATTCGGGCGACGAAATGTCGATCTCGGCGATATCGATTCCGACTCCCCGCTTGCCCAGCAGCGCCATCAGATCACGCCCCAGCATACCATTGGCTCCCACAACCAGGATCACAGGGCACCTCCACCATACTGGCTTTGATAGTATGCGAGATAGGCACCGGAGGTAACATCTGCCACCCATTCCTGATTGGCAAGATACCAGTCAATCGTTTCTGCGATACCCTGTTCAAAAGTATAGGCGGGACTCCAGCCGAGATCAGAAGTGAGTTTAGACGCATCGATGGCGTAGCGGCGATCGTGCCCGGGACGATCTTTGACAAAGGTTATCAAGGTGCGGTTTTCACCTGCAACTCTGTTAAGCCGGGCATCCATGAGGTCACAGACCAGATTTACAATATCAATATTTTTCCATTCGTTGTTTCCGCCGATATTATAGACAGAACCAGGGGTTGCCCCCTTCAGCACCGCTTCAATAGCAACAGCGTGATCCCGGACATGCAGCCAGTCACGAATATTCAAGCCATCGCCATATACCGGCAAAGGTTTTTTATTGATTATATTATGAATGAGGAGCGGGATCAGTTTTTCGGGGAAATGGTAGGGACCGTAATTATTAGAGCAGCGGGTATTCAGTGTCGGCATACCGAACGTTTCATGATACGCCCGCACCAGCAGGTCAGCCCCCGCCTTGCTTGCCGAGTATGGCGAGTTGGCAGCCAGCGGCGTTTCCTCTGTGAAGTAGCCGGTATCTCCCAGTGAGCCATAGACTTCATCGGTTGATATCTGAAGAAAGCGGAAGCCGGTTACTTCTCCTGACTGCCAGTGTTTGCGGCTCTCTTCAAGCAGTATCTGCGTGCCGAGTACATTTGTGCGGACAAATATCTCAGGACCGGTAATTGAACGATCAACATGGGATTCAGCGGCAAAGTGTACCACCGCATCTATGCGTCGCTCGGCAAGCACCTTGGCAACAACTGCGGCATCGCCAATATTGCCTTTAATAAAGTGGTAATCAGAATTCCCTTCAAGCGCGGTTAGGTTTTTGAGGTTTCCGGCATAAGTCAGGCAATCAAGGTTTGTGACACTGCAACCAGGATTACCAGCCATGTATGAATGAATAAAATTGGAGCCGATAAAACCGGCTCCTCCAGTAACCAGAAGTGATGTTGGAATAAAACTCACGTTTGTGCTCCTATATTAGTGGAAATCTGAGGTCGCATGATGTTGGCACAACACTTAAAAGTCAGATACCCTGGATTCTTCAAGCATCGCTTCAAGCTGTACAATCTGGGTATCTGTTAAATCAAGTATTTTAGCTTCCTCTGTATTTATTAGATCAAGATCAGGTTCATGCTTAAAGCCAAGCCCGACCCGGTGGCACGCCATATTGGCAAATCGCACAATGGCCAGCATCTTGTTGACACTGTCCCATTTTTCAGCATGATGGTCGCGAATCACCTCGCAGTACATCGCCGGAAAATTCCAGTGTTGCATCATCCGATAGCCCTGCTCAACGTGCATGGTTTCAAATATCTCCAGGATGAGGTTATCCTCGAAATTTGCATCTATCTTGCCTGCTTTCACAAGATTTTCAAATGATTTCAGCAGATAAAGTTTGCCTACATCGTGAAGGAGGCCTGCCAGATATGTCTCGTCAGCGACACCGCGCATACCGCAGGAGAGAGCCAACCAGCGCCCTCCGAGAGCACAGCCGTGACTGTGCAGCCACATCTCCTTCATGTAGTTATCGACCGCAGGATAAGACGATGAGTGTACAGATGCCTGAGAAGCGGCAATGACCAGATTGATGACCTGCTGAGCTCCCAGACGAATAACGGCTTCTTTAATCGTCGCGACCTTGGATCGCCCCATATACATGGGCGAATTGGACATTTTGAGCATCTGACTGGCAAGTGACATATCCTCACTGGCGACTTGTGATACTTCGTCAACGGTAAAATCATAATTTGCGAGCATTCTTTGAAGTTTCAGAGCAACAGAATGAAAAATTGGCAGTTCGATCGGTTGAGAAGCGAGTAAACTCTTCACTGTTTCCGGAACAGATACTGATGACATATCAGATCTCCTTTATTTATATTAACAACCACATCCACAGTTATGGCATATTTTTCTAAACTCATCTGCCGGAGCGACTGTTTCCGGTGCAAATGCAATACGTCTGACAGCGCTGCCGATGTCTTCCATAATATTCAGATTCGGGCTTTTACCGATAATATGACCGATACACTGGCTGCTCTGCCCATTTTGCGATGAAGATATTTTCACGACATTCAACAAGTCAGCATAACTGTTGATCGAAATAATCAAATCCCGATTGCGTACTACGGTTATAATCACTCCCAACCGCCTCATCTCCTTGATCATATCTGCCAAAAAAGTCTGAAAAAGCTGACCGTCAAAGTCGATGAACCACTCTTTTCTTATATGTTTATGATCGTGAATGGTGATGACCATCTGTATAAATGTTTTACACGCCATTATCAAACTCCGAAAAATTAATCAGAATAGTGGCTGACACTCTGCATCCCATGCCGCAAATCCGTCTCCGGCAAGGTTCAGAAAGGAATCGATCCGTTGCCGGTAATACTCAAGTTCTCCCGCCTCCTGCGAGAGAAAAGCGAGTTCAGCGGCACAGATGAAATGCTGACGGTGTAAATACCGGTACAATTCTATAATTGCTGTCAAATGACGTCCTAGAAGATCTATATCCGGATCCAGGGTATGGGTGATAAACCAGGAGGCGGCAAATTTTTTCACGATACCGGGTTGGGGGCAGACGATATTCTGCCGACCAAAGTCGATCAGATAATCACGCAGGTAGAGATCAGCGCTGAATGCGAGTTCAGATGCCTGTTCAGCCGACATGCCGCGCTGCTGCAGAAATAGATAAAACTGCTTCAGAATCTTCTGACACCGTTCATCTACGAGCAACTCCTCTTCCATTGTCACAAATTCGAAGTCATCGTGCTCAAAGTCAATTTCAGTGTTCTGCGTCATACTATCATCCCTCGCTGTCAGGCAGGATTAAGTTCAAGCAAATCTTTATGAACAAAACTGCCGTTCTTTTGTATCAAAATTTCATCAAACCAGATTTCTCCGTCAGCAAGGATCTTTACCAGATCCCAATGAACAGAGGAACGGTTGCCGTTGTCACACTCGTCATATGCTTGACCGGGAGTAAAATGAATCGAGCCAAAAATCTTTTCATCGAAAAGGGTGTTGCGCATCGGCTGTCGAATTCCAGGATTGACACCAATGGAGAACTCTCCGATGTAACGTGCTCCTTCATCAGCATCAAGTATCTTATTAAGCGCTTTGCCCATATCAGCATCAGCGGTAGCCTTGATGATTTTACCATCAACAAACTCGAAACGGACGCCGTTATATTCCTTGCCCTGATAGATGCTTGGACAGTTGTAGGTGATATGACCCTGGACAGAATTTCTCACCGGTGCGGTAAACACCTCACCATCCGGCATATTGAAGCGACCATCGCATTTAATACCTGGCAGTCCTTCAATACTGAATCCAAGATCCGTGTCAGGAGCATAAATTCTTACATTTTTTGTTCGATCGATCAGTTTTTTAAGCTTCTCCTGTTTCCTTGACTCCGCTTTCCAGTCAATGCAGCATGCCGAGAAAAGGTAATCTTCATATTCATCAAGACTCATACGGGCTTCCTGAGCTGAAGCATGGGTCGGATAGCGGGTTACGCACCAGCGGGTATGTTTGACACGTTGATCTATCAGTGGCCTGGTAAGTTTTGCGTATGCGACGACAGAATCCTGACGGGCATTAGCCATCACCATCGAATTGCTGCCAGCGGAAATGCCGATATAAACCGTCACCGTTTTATAGAAATCGAGTTTGTGCTGCGGAAAGTGATCAAGCTGCTGTTTATTAGCCAGGTTAAAAAAAATACGGTCTATGTCAGGAACAGAAAAGGCGTATTCAACATATTTTGCGCCACGCGAGAGGCAGTGGGCGTAGATTTCCTTAACCAGAGGCAACGCCTCAAGGCCTGCGGCATTGATAAAAACAACATCGCCTTTTTTCACTCTGGTCGAGTAGTCAACCAGTATCTCGGCAAACTGACGTATTCTTGGATCGTTCATAGACACCTCCGCTTGGATAACAGTAATAGATTAATGCATGATCAACCGGTTGACCCCCATGACGAGGCCGCTCTGCGGACCGGCCAGTATCTGTACGCCAAGCATTAGAATTGGAGAAATAATATATGAAAACAGATTGGTAAAGAACACAAGGATAATAATGATCACCATCCCGTACGGTTCAACACGGGACAAGAGGGTCGCCTCCTTGTATGGCAACAGACCGACCAGCACCCGACCACCATCAAGCGGAGGCATCGGAATCATATTGAATATTGCCAGCAGGAGATTAATGTAAACCGAAAATGCCAGCATCAGCACAACAGGTTCTATAAACATGGCAAGTGGAGATCCGGAAGCGGCTGGATTGCCGTAGGCAATCATGCCCCTGAGCAGCAAAGCTGAAACTGTCGCAAGTATGATGTTGGTAATTGGACCGGCAGCGGCAACCCATATCATATCGCGTTTGGGATTACGAAGATTTTCACAGACAACCGGAACCGGTTTGGCCCAACCTATGCCGACAAAAAATATCATAAGTGTGCCGACAATATCGATATGCTTCAACGGATTGAGCGTCAGCCGTCCAAGCATACGAGCCGTCGGGTCTCCCAGGCGCCACGCAACATACCCGTGAGATACTTCATGACAGACGAT
>CAYQMO010000190.1:0-7537 GCA_964418315.1 uncultured Geobacter sp.
ACACCACACCGAGGACAGATGTCAGCAGGCGCTGGGAGTTTGTAAGCACATTTTGGGCAATAATCGTCCAATTGCAGCATTAAGAATCACCGTGAGGTCAGAGTTGACTGCTGTGACACCAAAAGAGTTTTATCAGTCCGACTCATGTTTTTGATCTGAGCTTCCCTCTTGGTGGCAGATGACCGGGTATGGTTCTTTTCAAGATACGCAATCTGCAAAGGTTGCCTGCCACGAAAATACTTGGCGCCAGAACCTTCAGCATGCTGATTGAATCGTCGGTCGATATCGGTAGTGATCCCTGTGTAGAGTGTGCCGTCCGAACAGCTGATGATGTAGACGTACCAGTTTTGCATCACTTTAGAAATATAGTGCCAGATCGGTTAGTGTTTCAACTGAAAGATCGGTGAGTTCAGGCCATATCATGTCGTCAGATCTGCTCACATGCACCGTAGTTGTGCCAGCAGCCCGACCTGCCTGTAAGTCAAAGAGGTAATCGCCAACCATTACAGCATCAGATGGGTTTGCTCCCCATTTTGATAAAAGGTGGTGAATACCTGCAGGATCAGGTTTAGGCTTAACTTCAGAGCGGCCCAGAATATTCTCGTTGGAAAAATAATGGCCAACACCTATCGTTTCGAGTGTGAGTAGCGCAATGTCTCTGTCATTTCTGGTCAATATTCCCAACTGGAATCCAGATTTGTGGAGTTTCATCAGCATCTCCACAGCCCCGGCGGAAGGTGTGGCTTTAAGAGCCAGCTCCAATTCTATTTGATGTAAACGAGCACGACGGATGGACGCTTCAGCTTCAGGCAGACTGTCAAGATGAGCAAGAATGTCGGTCACGTGAGGTATATCAAGTTCCATGCGAATAAAGTCAAAGTCATGTATTGGCATGGTTAGGGTGCCATCAAGGTCGAAGATCCAGAAAGATTTTGAGCTTAACGGGATGTCACTAGTGTCCAATTTATATGCTCCAATTACTTTGAATCAAATTCATAACTAAATCAGTTGTATAGATCACTAATGCTCACAATCTCTTAGGCTACCAGTGGCGAAACCAGCCCGATTCAAGAACGATTATTCAGGCATTAATAATCATCTTGTAGCACCTTGACGTATATATTCATACAGTTTCTCGTGAAGATTCATTCTGCAGTGAAAAGAATCAACACTCCGCCTCAAGCATTTTTTCAATATTCCTGCCACTTTTCAAATGACTTACTTACGCTATCCCCCTTACCAATGGAACGGCATTTTCGGAAAAATGTAGGCTATAGGTACATTTTTTCATCCATCAAGTTTGATGTCATCTATCTAATCCAAAATTCCCAAGCCTAATTTACTAAATATATCAGCACTATAGCCATATCCAACGTCACCACATTAGAATATATTCACACGAACATTTCGTATTTTCGGCACGAGTATTCGTGCTAAATATCTAATATTATTAGTGTTTTTCTAAATAATGGCATTATTTTGCCGATAAGCTAGGCAAAGGCGATAAAAACTACCTGCTGCAGCAGATATGACTGAATCGCCGATCAACAGATCTGTTAAACCGCAGCGTAGCAATACCATGTTCTTTGAAAACTGTAAGATCGCTTCAACCGCTGAAAGGTCTGGTTATCTGACTGGTAACTATGACTTGCTTACTAATGTCCCTGGCAGGAGTGCGTTAAGACTCCTGCCAGGTTATGCAATTTATCAAACCGCGAGAATTCTATTCGCAGACGGTATGAAGGAATCTTATGAAACTTATTGATACTAAACTGCTTGATGTCAAATTTCCCAGAAGTTCGTCATCCAGACACCGGGATATAGTAATGCGCGGTTTCCCTAAGCCTGTAATTAAACTGGAGAAATCCAAATTTTGGGATGAGGATTCTGTGGATGCATGGTTACAAAAGCAAATAGAAGCTGGATACAACCAACAGCCAGTTGCTGTTCCGAAGGCAGGGAAAAGCCGGGGCCGTAAGAAGAATCCGAGGAACGCTGATTATGAGAGCTAAAGCCAGCATAATCAAAGTCGTGTCTGAATCTGGCGAGTCGGCACCTAAAACGCTGGAGTTTAGCGGCTCAAAGGAGGAACTGCGGGGCTTCCTCTACAAGTTGCTGCCGAAGAGCGGCTACAAATGTGCGCTAACTAAGCGTAACCGTACGGGTAAAGACTCAGTGCACAACCATTTTTTCAAGGCCCGAAAGGGCGTCATTCGCTTCAGTGTGGGTCGCATTTCAAAAAATGAGCAAGTGTATATCGCTCAAGCCTCTTTCCAAGAAAAGGGCACCGAATTTTCAGGCCGAACTCAGGCTAATGCAGCATTTATAAAGAATTTCTTCATGGATATTGACTGCGGCGCCGGCAAGCCCTACGCAACACAGGCTGACGGCAAAGCAGCCCTTTTATCTTTCTGTCAGAGAACCGGGCTCCCTGTTCCGGCCATTGTTAATTCCGGTAATGGCTTGTACGCCCATTGGATATTTAGCCGCGAAGTAGCAGTTGCCGACTGGACACTGGTAGCTAATAAACTGCAGAAGTTGGTCAGAGCCCTTGAACCGGGTCTGGATGCTGACAACCTTATTCCAGATTCTGCTCGCGTTCTCCGGCCTGTCGGTGCAATTCACAGAAAAGATCCTTCAAACCCGAAGACCGTCACACTTGTGCAGGACTATAAACCTCTTAAATTCGAGACCTTAGCTGCGATCATTGACAAAGCGCTGGCTGCATTACCAGCTGCACCGGTGCCAACAAAACAATCACCAGTGAAATGTAATGCCACATCCGAGCAGCATAGTACTTCCAGTGCGATCCGGATAGCTGACAAATGCTCGGTTATTGGGCATTTCCGGGACACCGAGGGCAATGTGACCGAGCCGCTTTGGTTCGCATCAATCGTCCTCTTGCGACACTGCGCAGAATCTCCCGGCATCATTCACGACTGGTCGAGCGGTCACCCTGACTACAGCCGTGAAAAAACTGATGCAAAAATTGCACAATGTTCGACCCCTCCAACCACTTGTGAACATTTCTCCGGGTTGTGTCCTGATCTTTGCAGCACTTGTGAACACCACGGGAAGATTAATAGCCCAATCGTGCTCGGTTTTACAAGCCCTTCCGTCGAATTTCCTGATTATGTCAGAGAGCTCAATTCCGACAACTTTGTCTCTCGGATCGGCGGCAGAACGGTAGTTTTCCGTGAAGTGTATGATCAGGTACTCAATCGGTACAAGCTTGAGCCATCGACTTTTTCTGACTTCAAAAATTATCACAGCAACCAGCGGATACCATTTGGCCTACCGAATCAGAACGGCCAGCAAGCAACAATTCCCCTTGGCAAGGCTTGGCTAGAAAGTCCGGACAGGCGTCAGTTTAGCGAGGTACGGCTGACTCCAGAAGGAGACATTGACGGGGTATACAACTTGTGGCGCGGCTTCATGGTCAAACCGGCTGAGGGATCTTGGACATTGATGCGGAAACACATTCGGAACGTCATCTGCGACTCGGACAAAACGCTGTTCCGGTATCTCCTCGGGTGGTTGGCTCGGTTGATCCAGAAACCTTGGGTACCTGGGGAGGTCGCGATCGTCCTGAGGGGTAAGAAAGGGATCGGCAAGGGGATCTTTGTAAACCAGTTGTGTACCATTTTTGGTCAGCACGCTATGGCAATTTACAATGGCAAACACTTGACTGGTAATTTCAATGCTCACCTTCAGGACTGCATCCTTTTGTTTGTTGATGAAGGCTTTTGGGCAGGCGACAAGGGGGGCGAAAGCGTGCTCAAGGGGTTAATTACTGAGCCTACCATCCCCATAGAGCGTAAGGGGTTTGATCTCCAGTCTGTGCGGAATTTATTGCACATTGTCATTGCGTCCAACAACGACTGGGTGATTCCAGCAAGCATGGACGAGCGCCGTTACTGTGTACTCAACGTTTCCGACCGCTACATCGGGGACCTCAATTATTTCAAGGCACTTGCCACAGAGGCCGACAACGGGGGGCTCGGGGCTCTGCTCTACTACCTTCAAAATAAGGATATCAGTGATTTTGACGTTAGGGACATTCCCAAGACTCAGGGGCTTACAGACCAAAAACTGCAGAGCCTGGATGCGGTTATGACCTGGTGGTACCAGAAGCTGTGCGACGGGGTACTGCTCGACGGGTACGCCTGGAACGAAGCCGTTCCATCCGACACCCTATACAAAAGTTACGTTAATGCAGCCCAACAGCAGGGTGTTCACAGGCGTTCTGGCGAGACAGCATTTGGCTTGGCCTTACGCAAGGCTCTACCAAAAGGATGGCCTAAGAAGAGCCGGCAGAAAGCTGTTCATGAGCCTGAACGAATTAAATCCGAACGGGTCAGCCACTATGAGTTTCCGAGTTTAACAATATGCAGGAAGAGATTTTCAGAGGTGCTTGGTGACGATGGCCTGGAGTGGGAATAGCACCACACAATCCAGGCCAGCCGCTCTCCCTTGGTACGGGAATACGGTGAGGTTGAAGAGGACGTATTTTTGAAAGTGTACCACGCACTCGTTGACACACCTGTCACACCTGTCACACGTTTTTCGTGAATTCGCTAGAGTTTATGGGGGATGTGAGGGGTAAAATGGCAGGAAAGGAGGTAAAATATCACAATATTTCTATTTGGTTTTAAGGTATGTAAGGTATGCCACGTATGTCAAACCCAGTGTTTATGCGGGTTTGCAGCGTCACACCTCTCACACCCAGGTATGTCAACGTACGCTCAGACATGTCCAGGTGTGTCACAGGAATAGCTGAAATCCGACAGGAAACACCGCTATTCCGTCTTAAATGATTCAAACTAGAAGCAAAAATTAGAACACCCTACAAAAAGGAGAAGTAAAACATGAAAACAGCATACAAAGTAAGAAGAGGTTATTATACTTTGGCAAGACTCTTAGCCTTTATCATGTATGAACACTATTTGCACTATTCTGATCCGATGCCATCACTGAAATTTACAAACCAGCAAATGCGAGCTCTAGCCGGTGAAGATATTGGGCTTGGAGACTCTGAAGTAGAGTGGATCAATAAGACACTGTCTGTTGACCACTTAATTCTGCTAAAATTTAAGTCTTATTGGATTCTAGCACCATGCTTCGCAAAAGATCCTATTTCTGTGCCTCCAGGTCTGCTTAGAAATTTCTATGCTGGTTATGCAGATGTGTATTTTGAGACTGACGAAGGCGAAATAGCAACTGACGACAACGAAGTAGCGGATGACTACGAAGGCGAAGCAGCGGATGACGACGAGGACGAAGCAGCGTGATTAAAAACCGTCGTTGAAAGAGTAAGCTACCCCGCCGCTTCTTGCAGCGGGGTAGCTTCAACTTTAGTGGATGTAGATTCGCCGTAAGCTCCGGGGTATATGCCCCGGAGAGATTATAATCAGAGGTTTGACCCTGTTCAACCATCGTATATACAATGGTTGAACAGGGCCACACCGGGTGTGCTGAGCTTGCTTAACCCAACAGCAGTACCGTTTAGTCAACTGTAGAAAGAAAATTCAGGTAATTTCCAAATTTAAAGGAGAAATAAGATGGCAAAAAAAGTTAAGAGCAGCAAAATCACTGAGCGTGAGTATAGAGTCTGCTGGCTAGAAACAAATTTAGTCACTACCACCGTTAAAGCTAAATCCCCGAAGGATGCTGTCGAACAAGTATACGATTTTACTGAAAACCGGACGACTTTGATCTACGGGCAACCTCTACCTGAATCGGCATGGTGTGTCGATAGTGATGACTTTGGAGCTGTGCCGGAGTCAATTGTTACCCTTGCAGAGTCGTTAAACGTCGATATAAAATTCTTTATTGAAGATGAACTGAGGAGACTTAAAAATCCTACCACGGTTCTTCTTGCCCTTCTAACGGATAAACAAAATAAGATTACTCATTACGAACGTGAGTTAATAGCACTGACTGAAGCTATAAATAACTTAGGGGGGATTTGAGCGAAACCGGGCCATTACAAGGGTAAGGTCTGATTCGGTCTGATTCGGTCTGATCTGGTTTGCTCAGGTTTGCTCAGGTTTGCTCAGGTTTAATCATTTTTGCTGAGCGTAGTGTCACTCAGTATGGACTCTCTCGCAGAATCTATAAATCGCTCAGGGTAATATGAAGAGTAACAACTGCGGCGACTGCACAATCAGTCGCCGCCACTGTTGACTACCATCAGTGTAGTGCTGAATCTCTGTTACCACTCCATTATGATTAAACTTGTTGTCCTTGATTGTGTAGCAGTAACAGGTGGCAGGTTCCTTGATGGGGGCCTGCCATTTTTTATCAGACATGAATTCACTCAGGATGCTATCCGATACAAGCTCTGATACCTTTTCAGCTGGCATTGACTGGCTATTGCTTGGTTCCAGAAACCTTCTGTCCATTAGGATGATGAGCCCTTTGAGCAAGCATAACACCTGCAGGTATTCCACCACCGACGGGAATAATGAATAGCTTCAGTACGGAAAATATTATGGATGTTGACTGATCCAAGCCAAGAGTCTCCATTATCAATAACCTTCGATCCGGCACAATTCCCAGGTCTGCTCGGCGATATTATACGTCAATTCGTAAAGACCGCCTTCATCACGGACTGAGAAGTGAAGCCGCTTAGCACTTCCTTTCAGGTCAGTCCAGGTATAAGTCGTCTCAAGGATGGAATGTTTGCGGTTTTGCCAATCGAACCAGACCGGCTTGATAGATTGGCCTGGACCAAAGACCACAGCTACCCGTATGGGGTCTTTTACTCGCACAACTTACCCCACCAGATCACGAAAAACGCTTACCACTTTACCAATGATGGTAACATCGCCGCTGGAATCCTCTGGAATAATGATTGCCGGCATGCTCGAATTTTCAGGCTGCAGGCGGATAGAGCCATTCTCACGGAAAAAGCGCTTCAGGGTTGTTTCTCCTTCCACCATTGCGACAACAATATCATGGTTGTCAGCTACAGGTTGCGGACGAATCAAGACCAGGTCTTTGTCGCAAATACAGGCATTGATCATGGATTCTCCTTTGACCCGGAGGAAGAACTTTCCCCCATGCAGAAACGCTCTATCAATGGAGATGTAGCCGGTTATATCTTCAAGTGCTGGTGTCAATGCACCTGCCCTGACTGTACCTGCTATTGGTAGTGACGCCGAATCAGTAGTGGGCGATGTAACGGCAATGCCCCTGGAGCCTGAGTCACGCTTGATGTATCCCTTCTTTTCCAAGGCATCCAGGTGACGCATAGCAGAGACTGTCCCGGAGACCCCTAGATGGGCACATATCTCTCTAATAGTTGGTGGGTAGCCGTCATTATCGATATGAGATTGGATATAATCCAAGACCTGTTGCTGGCGGGCTGTTGGTACTAGCATAAGCTCTCCAAATAGTTGTCACTAGAAATACGTTGACTTATGTCAACTATATTCTGTATAAATCAGGTTGTCAATGACTTCTCTTTATTGCTGTGTTTAAGCGAGAATCAGGGGTTGACCAGTCAGGTATTCAATCATTTCGGATCGGCCCC
>CAYQMO010000191.1:0-7457 GCA_964418315.1 uncultured Geobacter sp.
AAGCTTATCTGTTTCGACGACGAGCGCACGAGCCAATTTGATGGCGGCTTGCTTGCTGCCAGTTTGGAGTGTAACTTTAATTTCGCGCCGTCCGAGCTTGTCGCGCAGGTCCGCAGGAACACTGCGCCTGAAGAACCAATTGGCCGGGGTTTGCAAAATGTAGCATTTAGACATAAAAAAGTCTCCTTTTGTACCGGTCGGTTGACAAAAAATGTACCGAACGCTAAAAAGGAGACTCTTGATTGGCATAAATAGTTAATAATATAAGCTACCTATGCCGCTTTTTGGTGGAGGTGGTGGGAGTCGAACCCACGTCCGAAAAACCTAGCATCTGAGACTCTACACCGTTATTCCGTTGCTCGATTTAACCATCTGCCTGCGCAACGAACAAGGCAGTCAGACGGCGATCCCGTTGAGTTTCGGGTTGCGCTACGGGTGTTGCGCTCCCCTATCCGGTAGTGAGTGACGCCCCCTTTTTACCACCGGCATCTTGATCGGGGACGCCTGTTAAGCTGCTAGAGCAACAGGAGTGTTATAATTGTCGGCAATTAATGCCGTGCAGGTTTATTAAGGTCGGCCACCTGCCCCGACCCGGTGCTCCCCAGATTTTCAATTCCCCGTCGAAACCTTTACACCCCCATAACAACAGTGTTGAATGGCAACTATTAATTGCGATTCCTCGCTTTCAGCGCCTGCGACATCTCTCGTTGGCTGTCCTTCGATTTCAGATCCTCACGTTTATCGTACAGTTTCTTGCCTTTGGCAAGCCCAATCTCGACCTTTACCAGACCATCCTTGAAATAGAGCCGGAGAGGAACTACTGAAAGACCTTTCTCACGGATTTTGCCATAGAGGCGGTCGATCTGACTGCGATGCAGAAGCAGCTTGCGGTTGCGATCCGGCTGGTGATTCTGGCGGTTTCCAAATTCATATACTGATATATTCAGGTTGTGCAGGTAGGCTTCACCGTCACGCACAAGCATGAACGAATCACTTAAGTTGGCTTTGCCGGCTCGCAGTGACTTAACTTCAGTTCCCTGCAACACCAGACCCGCTTCAAGCTTCTCTTCGATAAAATAATCGTGATAGGCTTTTTTATTATTGCAGATCAGTTTTTCACTCATGTATATCTCCTATCACAAACCACTCAAAAAGGAAATGGGAACTACGCCATCTCATAGGTTCACTAACGTCAGATGGTAGAGCAATATTCGGGCGGGGTGTGGCGAAACAGGCGGCACTTCGTTACCCGAAGCTTGCTTACAAATTAGGCAGTCTGCTCAAAGATAAGGGCAACCATGTCTTTGATCTGGGCAACGGCATTGTCAGTTTTCCCGTGGAAGAAACCCCATGGTCGCTTCCGGATCTACGCATAATCGCTCGTTCGGCTGAGGAATTGCGGCAACTTGCAGATTTCACCGGTTGCCAGAAAATAATTGTACTCCGCTTGGTTGCTGTGGCGGAGGTCTTGCATGGAAGGATGTAAAGCCGCAACTTGAGCCGTGGTTCGATGAGCGTTTTGTCGTCATCAGCCAGAAAACAGAAGCAAGCTAATACCACTTTATTAAATTACAGGAATACACACCCAACCTTATCTACACAAGGAGTGCGCCATGTACAGTGCCGGCATTCAGGGGAACAAACCCCGCACCCCCTATCACGAATTCTATGCCGATGACTTCACCCCCCGTGACCATTACCGCCTGCTCTGGGATCATATCAAGGCTACCGGCAACAGTGCGCTGGAAGCCAAGGCTCACGAATCGCAGTTGGCGCTGCGGGCCGAAGGGGTCACTTTTACAGTCTATGGCGAAAGCGAAGAGGGTATTGAGCGTATCTGGCCCTTCGACCTCATCCCGCGCATCATTACTGCAGCGGAATGGGTGAAGATAGAGTCCGGTCTCAAGCAGCGGGTGCGGGCATTAAACTTTTTTCTTGGCGATCTGTATGGCGAGCAGCGCATCATCAAGGATGGTGTCATTCCGCCGGAGCTGATCTACCAGGGGCGGGATTTCCGCAGAGAAATCGTCGGCATCGTACCGCCGGGCGGTATTTACACCCATGTCAGCGGCATTGATATCATCCGGGATGAAAAGGGTGAATTCCTTATTCTCGAAGATAACCTCCGCACGCCGTCGGGCGTTTCCTACATGATCGAAAACCGGGTTATTGAGCGCCGTATACTTCCGGAGTTCTTCAGCAAATACCGCGTTCGCCGCGTTGAGCATTATCCTTCGCTCCTGCTTGCCGCCCTGCGCGCCCTCTCGCCACGCGGCAAGAAGATCGCCGAGATTGTTCTGCTGACTCCCGGTATCTATAATTCTGCTTATTTTGAACATACTTTTCTGGCCAAGGAGATGGGAATCGAGTTGGCTGAAGGGCGCGATATGGTCGTGGTCAACGACATAGTGTATCTCAAAACGACTACGGGTCTGCAGCGGGTAGATGTCATCTATCGTCGCATTGATGATGACTTCCTTGACCCGCTGGTATTCCGTTCTGACTCCTCCCTTGGCATCGCCGGAGTTATCAATGCCTGGCGGGCAGGAAATGTCGCTATCGTCAACGCGCCGGGGAGCGGCATTGCCGACGACAAGGCGGTGTATCCGTACGTCCCCGACATCATTCGTTATTACCTCGGTCAGGAACCTATTCTCAACAATGTGCCGACCTATCAGATGACCAACGTCAAAGATCGGGAGTATGTTTTCGACAATATGGAACGTATGGTAATCAAGGCGGTAAGCGAATCGGGAGGCTATGGCATGCTGATGGGACCTTCATCGACACCTGCTTCGCGTAAGGAATTTATGGGGCTGGTACAGGAAAACCCTCGTAATTACATCGCCCAGCCGGTCGTCTACCTGTCGCGCCACACCTGTTATATGGATGGAGAACTGGAAGCCCGTCATCTTGACCTGCGCCCTTACGTGATTTACGGTGAGGATATCGAGGTCGTACCGGGCGGTCTAACCAGGGTGGCGCTGCGCAAAGGTTCACTCGTAGTAAATTCATCCCAGGGTGGGGGGAGCAAAGACACCTGGGTGCTGGCGGAATAAATTTTCTTCCCCCTTTGTAAAGGGGGATTGAGGGGGATTTGATGTTAAGCCGCATAGCTGATTCTATGTACTGGATGGCTCGCTATCTTGAGCGAGCCGGTGAAACCGCCCGCCTGATGGAGATCAACCTGCTCTATCTGGTTGAGGCTGAAGAGGATATGGGTGAAGAGGATAAATGGCGTCCGATCCTGCAGATCAACTCGTCCGAACCGCTCTATGTTGAACAGTTTGGCGGCGGGAGTATCAGTACGTCGCGCGTACTGCAGTTTATCAGCGCCGGTCGAACCAATCCGAGTTCGATTCGTACCTCTCTGCGACTGTTCCGCGAAAATGCCCGTGTAGCCCGTGACCGGATTTCCAAAGAGATGTGGGAGGCGGTCAACGAGATCTGGATGAGTTTCGATGAACGGCTGAAGGGGACACTTTCTGCAGAGCGGGCCGGTGCGCTGTTCGTGGAGTTGCGTAATCAGGTGGCACGTTTCAACGGCCTGACGGCATCAACCATGATGCGTGGTGAAGCGTACGCTTTCTATCAGTTGGGCGGCTGTTTTGAACGGGCCGACATGACTGCGCGCACGCTAGACGTTAAATACCATATCATCCTCCCTGATCTCTCGATGGTCGGATCGGCTCTGGACTATTATCAATGGGCGGCGCTGCTTAAATCGCTGTCAGGGTTTGAAGCGTTTCGGCGCAATTATCATTCAGGTTTCATGCCGGCAGATGTGGCCGAGTTTGTGGTGCTAAATCGAGCCTTCCCCCGTTCAATCGTGTTTTCAGTGGAGCATATCGGAAATGCATTGGCTATAATCGGTCTGGAACGGAAAGATGCCACTGATGCTGCATTTACCCAGCTTTCCAAAATGGTACATGTAACGTCATCGCAGATTTTTGATACCGGTCTGCATGAATATCTGGTAAGTCTGCTGCTGCGCTTGGCACAGTTCCACGGGGCGTTGGCGGAAGAATTTTTCCAATAAACGGAGTGCAAATGCGTTATCTGATAGAGCATGAAACAATTCTTGAATATCCCAATACGGTGCGAGAACACCACATTGAACTGCGTCTGGCACCACGTTCCGATGGCCATCAGCAGGTGATCTCCTGCAGTATTGAAACTGAACCGGCGTCAGAAATGGCGACATATAATGACTATTTTGGCAACCGGGTCGATTATTTCTGCGTTATTCCACCGCACACCAGACTGGTAACACGCCTGAAAAGCGAAGTGGAGACGCTGAAGGAAAATCCCTTCAGCTTTGAAGCGATTCCGCCGTCTGAAGGGCAGGAGTGGCTGCTCAAAGCGGTTCGAAGTACCCCCTCCATGAACGACTTTGTCCTGCATCGCAGCCTTTTGACCCCCACCGCCATGAAGCTGGCCGACGCCATCACGCAGGCATTTCCGAGGCGGGACAAAGAGCGGCCGCTGCTTGATTCACTGCTGGAGTTGCTGGCATGGGTTCCGACAATTCTGGAGTACCGCTCCGGATCTACGGAAGTTCACGGTGCACTTGTGGCAGCAGTTGCCCAAGGCGGCGGGGTCTGCCAGGACTTTGCCCATCTGTTTATAACCGTCGCCCGCTCCTGGGGAGTCCCTGCCCGCTATGTGATGGGGTATCTCGATCCAGGCATCAGCCAGATCAGCGAGACACTGACAACCCATGCCTGGGCAGAAGCGCTGGTGCCTGGCGCCGGGTGGGTCGGTTTTGATGCGACGCACAACCTGCTGACAAATGATCATTATATTGCCGTTGCCATCGGGCGTGACTCATATGATGCCGCACCGCAGCGGGGTAGCTTCAAAGGCGAAGCTTCTGCTGCGCAGCCATTGGTAACGGTGACGGTGCAGGAGCAAACGCAAAACTGAACTTTTTCTTTTGAAAGGCCAACGATGTCCGTACCTCCATCAATGAAAATTGAAACCTTTTTTACTATAGAAATGCCGTACCGTGAGCGGATGGACATTAGACGCACTGTTTTTACGGGCGGCAATGGCCCCAGGGTTGCAGTAGTGGCCGGAATCCACGGCGATGAGCTGGAGGGACTGTACGTCTGCCACCTGTTGTCATGCTGGCTGGAACAGTTGCAGCGCACATTTTCAGGCAGCCTGCTCGGAACAGTTGAACTATATCCAGCAACCAATACTCTCGGCCTGGACACCCTGACTAGGGGACTGCCGGTTTTTGACATAGATCTCAACCGCACATTCCCCGGCTCTCCCGGCGGCCCCCTGCCGGAACGACTTGCCGCTGCTCTCATGACTGCGCTTTCAGGATCAGCTCTGGTCGTCGATATTCATGCAAGTAATATCTATCTCCGTGAGATTCCCCAGGTGCGTATCAATCAGGAATTTGACGATATGCTGGTGCCGCTTGCCCGCCGTATGAATATCGACCTGATCTGGCTGCATAGCGCTGCCACGGTGCTGGAAACGACAGTGGCACACAGCCTTAACAGTTGCGGTACCCCCTGTCTGGTGGCGGAGATGGGGGTCGGCATGCGTATAACCCCTAAGTACTGCAGCCAGTTAATGGCCGGCATTCTCAATGTATGGAGAGATATCGGGGTTCTGTCCGACAACGTTGAAATCCCGGAGGCATGCCATACGCCGTTAATTGCTGATGACAGTAATGTTCACTACCTGAATGCCCAGACATCCGGACTGTTTGTGCCGGCGACATCGCATTGGACGAAAGTCCGCCGTGGTGAAATTCTCGGGACAATTGTCTCGCCGTTTCATGGCGATATCCTTTCCGAAGTCCGCTCGCCGGTTGACGGTGTACTCTTCACTCTGCGGGAATACCCGCTGGTGTACGAGGGTTCTCTCATGGCGCGGGTTATGGCGCGCAAAGGGGGTGTATCATGATCCGCGACCTGCTCTGCATGACGGCTCCGGTACGAGAAGGGTTCGATATCCCATGTCATGAAATCGGCTCGAAAATGTCCAATCCGGGCGCGGCGCTTGTTGCCGGACTTCATGGTGACGAAATTAACGGCACCTTTATTCTATCCCGTCTGGCCGATTTTCTGAACGGTGTCGAGTCGGGAAAATATCCGGAGTTGAAACTTGTCAAGCGGGTGCTCATCATCCCTGCGGTCAACGTCCTGGGGATAAATCTGCGCACCAGAACCTGGCCATTCGATAAGTCGGATATAAATCGCATGTTTCCAGGCAGTACGACTGGAGAAACAACTCAGCGTATTGCGTATGCCGTTCTTGAAGCAACCAAACGCGCCGACTACCGTATCGATATCCATACCGCAAGCGCTGATTTTGAAGAGATCCCACAGGTGCGTCTTCATGGACCTACCGCTGCAGAACGAGAAACAGCTCTGCTGTTCGGGTTGCCGGCGGTCATGGAACGCTCTCTTTCTCCGGTGTTCAGCACTACCCTGCTCTCCTCCTGGAAAGTATGGCCCGGCCGGAGTTTCGTCCTGCGGGTGGGACAGGCCGGTCTCGTTCAGCTTGATCACTGCCAGAGGGTGTTCCGTTCGCTGGTGGCGTTTTTAGGCAGAGTCGGAATTCTGGAGGGAGTTAACATTGCGGCTGAAGATGAAGAGGTCTGCTGTTTCGACAAGGCAAGCGCCTTCCGAGTCTATGCCGAAAAAGCCGGGACTTTTGTTTCCGACCGGCAGGTCGGGCGATGGGTCGGTTCAGGTCAGGAGCTGGGCTATATTTATGACAGTTTCAGCGGCAATGTCATAGAAAAAGTACTCTCCCCGGTAGCCGGCCTGCTAACCGGTATCCGCCGCCACCCGCTGCTCTTTGAGGGAGATCTGATCCTGCGGGTAAACAAAAAGGGGTGAGCAGCTTGTTGCACATAATCCAGAATGACCCCGAAGTACCACCGGGAAACCTGCTCGATTATCTCTCCATTCCATACGCGGTTCATCATCCTTACCGTGGCGATAGTCTCCCTGAAGTTGGCGATATTGAGGCGCTGATTGTCATGGGGGGTGCTATGGGGGCAAATGACGACGTCCGCTATCCCTTCCTTATAGACCTGAAAATCCTCATTCGTTCAATCGTCGCAGCCCGGATTCCCTATCTGGGTATTTGTCTTGGCGGGCAGTTGCTCGCGGCAGCTCTCGGAGCGAAAGTTGTCTCGCATAGATGGGAGGAGCTCGGCACGCTGAACGTTTCACTTACAGCAGAAGGTAGAGCTGATCATCTTTTTGAGGGGGTGGACGAGGTTTTCTGCACCTTTCAGTGGCATCATGACAGTTTTGATATACCTGAAGACGGTGTGCTGCTGGCAACTTCAGCGGCGTGTCGCCATCAGGCATTTCGTGTCGGCGATTCGGCGTGGGGAGTCCAGTTTCACCCGGAGGTGACGGAAACTATTATCCCTACAACGCAACTTATTTTATCATAGTACTTGAACCTTTAGCGACTTA
>CAYQMO010000192.1:0-2675 GCA_964418315.1 uncultured Geobacter sp.
GTCCAGACCCCCATGCTCGATGCCATGGTTGCTCGCGGCGATTTGAACTTCCTCTTCCTTGCACCCACCGACAAAGAAGCGATGGTAGCTCCCCTGCAAAAGGCTATGGATGCAGGCATCCCCATTTTGACCGTGGACACCACGATCGGTGATGGCGACTACGTAAACGGCCCCGTCACATTCCCACTGTCCGCAATCAACTCCAACAATATTCTTGGCGGCAAGATCGCCTGCAAAGCCCTCGCTGAATCAATTGGCAGCAAAGGCAAAGTCTACATCCAGAACACCGTGAAGGGTGTCAGCACTACCGATCAGCGCGAAGAAGGCTGTAAAGAAGCTCTCAAAGACTTCCCGGATGTCACTTTGGTAGGCGTTGACTTCAATGATGACGACCCAACCAAGGCTCAGGCGCAGGTTGAAGCCAAACTTCAGCAAGAACCCGATCTGGCTGGCATTTTCGGCACCAACGTCTTCAGCGCCCAGGGTGCTGGACAGGTTGTAGCGAATAAAGGTCTTTCCGGCAAGGTGAAGGTTGTTGCGTTCGATGCAACTGAAACCGCGATCGAAATGCTCCGAAACAAAACGGTTGACCTGGTAATTGCTCAGAAACCCGCAGACATGGGTTATTTTGCAGTTATCATGGGTAATGCCTATTTGAATGGCGTGACTTCCATCCCCGCCTCCATCCCAACAGGCTATGCTCTGATCACCCGCGATAACGTTGATGATCCCGAATTTGCCAAGTTTATTTACACAAAGTAGATTAGGGAATATATAATTGACGGGGGGCGGCAAGTGCCCGCCCCCCGTCAATACTATAAAACTCAGAAATTGTTTCCGGACAATTATCCAAAGTTCGTGTTTTATATGTTGTATTAAGTATCCCATATGTCTTTTTTCATTCGGGAAACGCAATTATTTTCACTTGTGTGAGCCAAATCGTTTCGCAAGAAAATTTATCAAATTTAAAGAAAAACGTTAAAATCAGCACATCTGGAGGATGAAATGACGGTTGAAAAAAAGAAGGAAAGCCCAACTCCCCGCCAGGAAGCACAGCCCGTTAAAGGAAAATCGGACCGTGCATCAAAATTGGTTTTTATACGGAAGGTATGGGCATGGGGGTTCCTCGCAATATTGATAATAGGGTTCAGTATCGCTTCGAAAAAAGTCAACGACATTGACTTTATCAGCTTGCGCAGTGTTCAAGGCATCTTGACCTATGCAACGCAAATTTTGCTGATCGGTTTGGGAGAAACCCTGATTATCATCGTCGCTGGAATTGATCTTTCAGCCGGCTGGGTGCTGGGTTTTTCCTCAGTCATTGGCGCAACAGTAATGCAAACGCTATACGCCAAGGGTTTTTCTCCGGCGATTGTCATTACGGCGGGAATGCTTTCAGGAATATTAGTTGCAATAATTCCCGGATTGGTTAATGGCGTTTTAATCGCCAAGGTGAAAGTCCCATCCTTCATTAGCACACTCGGAATGGGGGTATTGATCGAAGGCGTGGCATTATTGATATCTGGGGGATACCCGGTAGTGAAGCAACCGCCCTATCTGGGTACGATTGGAAACAGCTCCGTACTCTATTACTGGCCTGGTCATGGCGTATCCTTCTTTAAATACCCGGAAACGGCCCTCCAAACAGATTTAGCCAACATACATGTCATTTTGCCCACCGTTGTTCTAGTTACCATTATTGTTGCCGCGATAGTTTGGTTCATCCTGGCCAAAACCCAATTTGGGCAACACCTCTATGCCATTGGTGGAAATATGGAAGGAGCCATCCGTGCAGGTATTCCGGTTGAGCAAACCCTGATCAAGGTATATGCATTGGCGGCAATCCTGGCTGGCATCGGCGGCGTTCTTTGGTCAACGCGCTTTTCGAGCGGTGCATATAATGCAGGTGAAACCACCACATTAAACTCAATCGCCTCAGTTGTTATCGGTGGGGCAAGTTTGTACGGAGGCGAGGGGACAATTCTTGGAACGATCGTTGGCGCATTGATCCTGGCAACCATCCAATATGGACTGGTTCTACTGGGTGTAGTGCCCTTCTGGCAATTTGTTGCCGTGGGAATTGTGGTTATTGTTGCGGTGATCGTAGATCAATTTGGGCGCGCCCTGGGAAAGTGAGGAAAAATAATGGAAAATTTATTGAGAATTCAAAACCTCACAAAGCGGTTTGGCGGCTTAACTGCGGTAAACAGCGTTAGTTTGGACGTGAATGTTGGCGAAGTGATCGGGCTTCTTGGCGATAACGGCGCTGGTAAATCCACCTTGATCAAAATGGTTTCGGGAGTTTACCAGCCAGATGATGGCGAAATATTCTTCAATGGACAAAAGGTTGAATTCACCAGTCCGCGTGCCGCACGAGATATGGGAATTGAAACCATCTACCAGGATCTGGCTCTGGCTGAGAACCTCGACGTTGGTTCAAATATTTTTCTAGGTCGTGAGATCCTGCGCAGCTATTTTGGCGGTCTTATCAAAACAGTTGATCGCACCAAGATGCGTGAAGAGGCGGTCAAAGCATTGGATCGGCTGAATATTCGACTGCCTTCTCTTACCCAACAAGTTTTGAATCTGTCCGGTGGTCAGCGTCAGGCAGTGGCAATCGCTCGTTCAATTTACTGGAACGCAAAGATGATGATCATGGATGAGCCGACGGCAGC
>CAYQMO010000192.1:2775-7436 GCA_964418315.1 uncultured Geobacter sp.
AAGCCCGGGCGTTTTTGCAGAACAGTTTGCAAGCCCGGGTCTTCGTTTGAATTTCCAGGTTATTTTAGGAGTATAAGATGCGAAGAGATCAGGTTTTTAAAGCATTAACATTCCAAAACCCATCCTACGTTCCAATCTATTACTTCAACCAGGATCAAGATCAATCTGACTTGGTGGCTTTCGAAATCCAAAGACATTTTATTGGTGCTGACAAGGATAGGTCGGAATGGGGATTTTCCTGGAACCGTATGGATGAAACCATGGGACAACCTCTGATAAATCTAATTGATGAGCCGTCCCAGTTGGTTGATCTTGCAGCCCCTGATCCGGCTGACCCGGAACGATTCACTGGAATTGAATCCTTTAACCAGCTTTACAGTGATCGCTTTCGAATGGCCAGTCTGGCGTTGAGCGGATTTACCACAATGAGTTTTTTACGAGGGTTTAGCAACCTCATGATTGATTTGGTGGATGACCCCAAATTTGTCGAATCACTGGCGGATAAAGTCTTTGGTTTTGAAGAGCAGTTGATCAAACAATTATCAGCTTATCACTTTGACGCTGTGGCTTTCTTTGACGATTGGGGAACGCAAAAAGGGATGATCATTTCCCCAGCCGCCTGGCGCAAGTTCTTTAAACCCCGCTATATTCGCCAGTTTACCCTGGCACACCAACTAGGGTTAAAAGTCTATTTCCATTGCTGTGGTTACTATCCACAAATAATTCCTGATTTGATCGAGATCGGCGTGGATATGCTGAACATTTCCCAGCCCAATTTATATAACATTCCCGAACTGGGACAGAAATATGGTGGTAAGGTCTGTTTTGTCTGCCCGGTAAGTTATCAAACCACCTCCATTAGTGGAACACGGGAAGATATTTTCTATTCAGTGCAAGAACTCGTTGATAGTTTCGGTCGCTTCAACGGAGGTCTGGTCGGCTACGTTGAAGAGTATCACAGCATGGGGATGAGCGCCGAGAACTATCAGTCTTGCGTGGATGCCTTCAAAACTTTGGGCGTTTATCAGTCCGTATGAAAAGAATAATTTCTGATCAACGCAAGGACATGGCAAAAAATGAACTCAAAAGAAAGAGTAGAAGCAACATTACGGCGTGAGCCAGTGGACCGTGTGCCTGTTTTTATGTGGTTCCACCCAGACACCGCCAAACATCTCGGCGACTTGTTAGAGTTACCTCCGGGCTTGGTTGGAGATGCGATGGGAAATGATGTTCACCAAACCTGGGTAAATAATAATTATGCGATGGAGGGAATCACCCACGAGCATGACGGAGAATCGCATGTGGATGATTGGGGCATCACCTGGACGCGCGGGTATAGCTTCAACCAAATTAGCCATTACCCACTAGCCTCTGCTTCAAAAGAAGAAATGCTCGCCTATCAATTCCCCGTCGCGCACATTGATGAATATTTGGCGCGGATGCAGCCCCTGGTGGATTCCAGCAGTAATTATTTCCTGGGTTGTGATATTTCTCCGTGCGCATTTGAAATGTATTGGCGGCTGCGTGGTATGCAAACGGCGATGATGGACATGGTGGATGACCCGGAACTTACGCGTACAATGTTCAATCGCTGCATGGATTTCGCCATCCAACTGGGTAAAGCAGCCTGTGATCAATTCCCGCTGGACTGGCTGTGGACGGGTGATGATGTAGCCGCACAGGGCGGCATGATGATTAGCCCAAAAAGCTGGCGTAACTTGATCAAGCCTGGTCTTCAGCGGGTGTTTGATGTGGGAAAATCCCGCGGTCTATGGGTGGCCTATCACTGTTGCGGCGGACTGCGTCCCATCATTCCAGATTTAATTGAAATCGGGCTGGATGTGCTCAACCCAGTCCAAGGGAACTGCCCCGGGATGAATCCATTCGAGTTAAAGAAGGAATTTGGCGATATACTGGCGTTTATGGGAGGAGTGGACACACAAGGCTTGCTTCCTCATGCCAGCGTGACCGAAGTACGGCGCGCCACTGCCGAACTCCTGCAAGGGATGACCGCCGGCGGAGGAGGCTACATCCTGGCAGCCTCGCATACCATCCCACCGGAAACACCGGACGAAAATATATTTGCCATGTATGCCGAAGCAGGCATCAGCCGCGAAGAAATTTTTGACCATGCGGCACAAATTCGAAAAAATATCCAAGGGGCTTGATCTGTCCTGCCCTGATTAGTGATGGAGAAATAATTATGCCTTACTCGAGTGTAGATCTCACCCAGGTGAAAACTTATCCCCTGGTAAAACGTGAAAACCGTGTTGCACTGGAAGACCTCATCTTCCCTACAACTACTTATGCACAATTTGAAAACCCTGAGTTACCCGAAGTCTCCTTGCGGATTGCAGAAGCACGCAAGAACGGGAAGCCCGTAATTTTTATGTTCGGCGGACATATCATTAAACGCGGACTTGCGCCTTTGGTAATTGACCTGATGAATCGCGGCGTGATCACTCACCTTGCATCTAATGGCGCCGCTACCATCCATGATTTCGAAATAGCGTTCCAAGGTCATACCAGCGAGGATGTACTCAAGAGTCTGGAAGATGGCAGTTTTGGGATGGCAGAAGAGACCGGTATGCTGATGAATTTAGCGATCCAGCGCGGAGTCAATGAAGGCATGGGCATCGGCGAAGCCTTGGGTCGCCTGATTGCCGAAGATCCGCGTTTCATTTATCGTGAGAACAGCGTGGTATATGCTGCATATAAATTGGGAATCCCCTATACCGTGCATATTGCGATTGGAACGGATATTATTCACCAGCACCCCAAGGCGGATTTTGCCGCAATTGGCTGGGCAAGTGGGCAGGATTTTAAGATCTTCGCCAAAGCAGTTTGTGATTTGGAAGGCGGCGTTTTTTGTAATTTTGGTTCATCCGTCATCGGACCCGAAGTATTTCTAAAGGCAATCTCCATCGCCCGCAATCTTGGCAATACCGTAAAGGTTTTTACCACCGCAAATTTTGATCTAATCCCCCTGGGCGATTACCGTAAACCCATTGGCGATGATGAACCGGATTATTACTACCGCCCGCGCAAAAATATTGTCAACCGTCCGGTGGCATTAGGTGGACGTGGTTATCACATCACCGGCGACCACCGCGATACACTTCCGAATCTCTATCATCAAGTTACATCCCAGCTGGAGCCGATCCAACCTGCCAGTCAAAATTCTGTCGGCGTGGTTCAAGAATCGGTTGGATTTTCAGCGGAAAATCCAAAAGCGGCTGAAATTCTTGAAACTATGCTGCGCGAATACCCGGTGTTAAATCCGGTTCGTGCGGATTTAATGCGCAGTTACACGGCGCTCAAACGCTGTTTCTTGACGGGTGGGACGCTTTACCTCGCTGGCAATGGCGGCAGCATGTCCGACGCTTTGCACATCAGCGGCGAGTTAGACAAGGCGTACAAAAAACGCCGCCCCATTCCAAACGTCCACAGCCTGCGCCTTGCTGATGTCCCCGGCGGCAAGGAGTTGGCAGAATGTTTGGAAGTAGGTTTGCGCAGCGTTGTATTGGGCAATAATCCGGCATTAGCCAGCGCAGTGGAAAATGATTTTAGCAAACCTTATCTCGGATATGCTCAAGAGCTATACGCGCTGGGGCGTGCCGGGGATGTATTCTTGGGTATCAGCACAAGTGGAAACGCAAAGAATATTCTTTATACAGTGCAAACCGCGCGCTTATTGAACATGACTGCGATTGGTCTCACTGGTGAAAGCGGTGGGCTGTTGTCTGCGCAAGCTGACATTGTGATCCATGCCCCGGCAAAGGATACCGCCGTGGTGCAGACCTGGCATATTCAGATGTATCACTGTTTGTGCGAAATGCTGGAAGCGCAAATATTTTCAACCAAGTCTGATCAATGAACCTTCCTATTAGCCGCGCTCGTCTCGAACAGATATTAAATGCAGTAAAAAACCTCACCATTGGCGTGGTGGGGGATTTTACGCTGGATGGCTATTGGTACGCGGATATGGAACAATCCCAACTTTCGCGCGAGACAGCCACATTCCCAAGACCCATTGTTAGCGAGACATATTCCTTGGGCGGCGCTGCCAACGCGGCTTGGAATCTGTCTGCGTTGGGAGTGGGCGCCGTGTGGGGTTTCAGTGTGACTGGCGATGACTGGCGCGGAAATATCCTGCGTGGTTTATTAGAAAATGAAAATATCCAGTCGAGTGGATTGCTAAACCAGGTCAACCGTCAGACTCCCTTTTACGGCAAAGTAATGTTGACTGCGGTCGGAAGGCGCGCGCAGGAAGATGCGCGTCTGGACTTCATCAACACTCAACCGCTTTCGGCCGAAATTGAAGACGCCTTGCTCGGCATCCTTGAGACATCTCTTGCAAATATGGACGGTCTAATTATTGCGGACTATCAACCTTTGGGCGTTATCACCGCCAGAGTCACCCACGGGCTGCGTAAATTAGCTGGTATACATGGAAAGAAACCCTTTGTTGTAGATTCGCGCGAGCGGGCAGGAGAGTTTCGTCAGCTCATCTTAAAGCCAAATGACACGGAAGCCGCCCGTTTATTCTTTCCAGAACGAAACATCGCGGCAGTGGAACTTTCAGATCTTTCACACGCTGCCATTCAACACACCCAACAAACCGGTCAACCGATCATCATCACCCGAGGCGAACAGGGCTG
>CAYQMO010000193.1:0-7428 GCA_964418315.1 uncultured Geobacter sp.
GAAGGAAAAGCGTATATCGGCAATGGGCAGCACTTCAGGGTCGTTGTTCCGGGTTATATTGCCGTCATTGTACGCGGTCACAAGCAAGCCGCGATGATCCATGAATCGCTGTAGTTGAGAGGGGTACCGGCTGTTGTCAGGAGTGATAAAAACATATTCCAGACTTTGGAGGCTCTTGAACTCCGCACTATTCTCAACGCAGTCGCTGAACCGGGGCACGAAGCGAGAGTGAGAGCCTCGCTGGCAACATCGGTTATGGGGGTCGCTGCTCACGATATAGCAAAAACCTTTGATGCTGACGGTCAAGCGGCCTGGGAAAAACGCCTATATTCGTTCCGTGAGTATCATCTCCTCTGGAAAAACTATGGTTTCATGACGATGTTCCGGGCGTTCCTTGAAAACGAGGGAGTTCGCGCACGGCTGCTGTCACTGCCGGGGGGCGAACGAAGTATAACCAATCTGCTCCACTGCGGCGAACTGCTACATGCAGAGGCATCTGAGTCTCACCTCGGCGTTGACTCGCTCTACAGATGGTTTAGCGAACAGGTAACAACGCCACCGGATGGTGAAGAGCATCAAATTCGACTTGAGTCTGACGAAAAGGCGGTAAAGATCCTTACTATCCACGTCAGCAAGGGTCTTGAGTTTCCGATTGTATTCTGTCCGTTTCTCTGGGGCGGAGTAATTGGCGGAGGCGATACGGCAGTGGCTCATGATGGGTTCGAGCTGGTGGCTGACTTTGGTTCTGACAATTTTGAGCAGCATTGCAGGGCAGCTCTGGATGAAGGGTTGGCGGAGAATGTCCGGCTGGCGTATGTTGCGCTGACCCGTGCCAAATATCGCTGTTATGTGGCGTGGGGACGTTTTCGCTATACTGAAAGTTCTGCTCTAGCCTACCTGCTCCACTCTCCGGAAAAAGCCGCCGACTCATCGCCATATCAAAATCTGGTTACGGCCATGACAACAATTGACGACGGCGCCATGATCGAAAAAATACGTTCGTTAACATCCGCAGGGAGAATTAATCTGGTCGTGGACCCTGCTAACGAATGTGCCACAGAGTTTACGCGCAGCAGGGATAACACTGAACAGCTCACATGTAGAACCATGAGCGGAACGATAGAGTCTGAGTGGCGGGTATCAAGCTTTTCATCGCTGATAGAGTGGCATGAGACCCCTCCGGAATTTCCTGATCATGACAGTTCCGAAGAAACCTTGCAGGTCAAAACCGGTGAATCTCCACCTGAAAACTCATTTTTTGCCTTCCCTAAAGGGGCCGATCCTGGCACATTTCTCCATTCGATTTTTGAGGAGGTAGATTTCACGTCGGTCAGCGACGCAGCGTTGGCAGAGTTGGTCTCCAGGGCGATGGAGAAATCCCCCACGTATGAAAAATTCAGCGCTGCCGTTCTGGCTATGCTTGGCACTGTCCTCAATGCCGAACTACCGGGCGGTCTCCGACTGTCAGGGCTGCAGCCTGGCAGTTGGATACAAGAGATGGAATTTTATTTTCCGCTCAAGTCAATTAACCCGAAGCTGCTGGTGAGTTTTTTTAAGCAGCATGGCATTACATCGCCAGTAAACCTCGGTAAAATGGCAGAAAGTCTGAATTTCCATAATGTCAAGGGGATGCTTCTAGGCTTCATAGATCTGCTCTTTGCGCATGAGGGGAGATATTACATTCTTGACTGGAAATCCAATCACCTTGGCAATAATCCGGAAAGTTACACTCCGGACAATCTGGCCAGCGATATGGAGCGCAAGCTCTATCCGCTTCAGTACCTCATCTATACGGTCGCAGTAAACAGATATCTTGAGAGACGCATTCCCTATTACCGCTATGAAACGCACTTTGGGGGCGCTATCTACCTATACCTGCGCGGTATCGACAAATCCCATCCCCGTAACGGCATATATTTTGATAAACCTGATGCCGGGCTTGTTCGAGGCCTAACGAAGTGTCTCATCGATGTCGAGGAGGCATGCCATGCGTGAGGAGTTGCCGACCAGGGCTATAGATACCGTTTTTGCCGATTTCCTCTGCTCAAAGGAAGGCGGGAATACGGATTTCCTCCGAAAGGCGGCAACTTTTGCCAGCGCCGCTGTTGGTCATGGGCATATCTGCGTTGACCTTGCCGATATTTTTTGCAGCAGTGAAGTCGCTGCTGCCGCCGACAGTTTGCGGAGTTCGAAGATGGTCGGTCAGCCGGGCGAATATCGTCCGCTTATCCTGGATAATGCCAATCGACTCTATCTGCACCGCTACTGGAAGTATGAGAGCGATCTGGCCAAAACTCTTGTCTCCATGGCATCTGATCTGCCCGATGTTGATACGGATCTCCTAAAAGATGGTATCTACCGACTGTTCCAAAAAACGGCTGAAAGTCCCAATTGGCAGGCTATAGCTGCCGCAGCCGCGATTCGAAGCCGTTTTTGCGTAATTTCCGGCGGTCCTGGTACCGGAAAAACTACGACAGTTGTAAAAATTATTGCGCTCCTGCTGGAGCAGGCAAAAGGGAGCCGGATGCGGATTGGCCTTGGTGCTCCGACCGGAAAGGCTGCTGCCCGGTTGAAGGAGTCGATATACAGAGCAAGTAAAGAGCTTGAAGAACGAACCACGGTTGCTGACAGCATTCCTTCAGATGTTGCCACAATTCAACGCCTGCTGGGGGTTATTCCGGACTCATGCCGCTTCAGACACAATGCGGACAACCCACTCCCTTTTGAAGTAATTGTAATTGATGAAGCCTCCATGGTACCGCTCGCCTTAATGGCCAAACTGGTGGAGGCGCTTGCGCCCGGTTCCCGCCTCATCCTGCTTGGTGATCGCGATCAGTTGGCTTCAGTTGAAGCGGGAGCTGTTCTTGGTGATATATGTAATACGGGGCATGGTTTCGGATTCTCATCTGCGTTTCAGTCGTTTATAGCTGAGACCACCGGGAGCACAATTCCGGAAAGCTTTGTGGGGGTTGATGTGCCGCCTCTTGCCGACTCGGTTGTCGTACTGCAGAAAAATTACCGTTTTGGTGAGGAGAGCGGCATTGGTCTGGTGAGTGTGGCGATCAATAACGACAATGTCGCGACTGTTCTAAACGGGATGAGGGATGGCACAATGGGCGGAGTTATGCTTTGTGAAACGCCTCCCCAGGGTTCGTTGCAGAAAAAACTGGCCACTCTGGTTGTTGCAGGATTCTCTGATTACCTGCAACATGAGAACCCTGATGATGTCATGCTCGCCTTCGACCGGTTCAGGGTATTGTGCGCATTGCGGCAGGGGCTCTACGGAGTTGAAGGGATCAATAGTTTAATTGAAACCTGTCTTGCAGATGTCGGTATTATCAAACCGGATAAGCAGTGGTACCACGGGCGTCCGGTTATGGTAACGGTTAACGATTACAGTCTCAAGCTGTTCAACGGCGATGTTGGAATCGCCCTTAGCGACCCTGAGAGTGAAATTGGTTTGTCGGTTTATTTTCCTTCGGTAAACGGAGAACCCCGTAAATATTCCCCATACCGTCTGCCGGCGCACGAAACGGTATTTGCCATGACGGTACATAAGAGTCAAGGGTCTGAATTCGAGAGGGTATTACTGCTTATGCCACCATTCGGCCATCAGATATTGACTCGGGAGATCATATATACCGGGCTTACCAGGGCAAGAACTGCGGTTGAGTTGTGGTGCAGTGATGAAATTATTACTGAAGCATGCAGCAGAAGAATTGTACGGCGTTCGGGACTGCGTGACGCCTTGTGGAGGTGATTCAAGCCAACCATCATACTCTCCAAAAAAAATAAATAATAGACTGTTTTTTCAAATTTTGAGTGATATACTGTGTACAGATGGAAAGAGGTAGAAACCAGCGAAAAGGAGGGCTAACTATCTATGAATGAGACTCCACCAGAGGATCACCAGACATAGGAATCGTGAACGTTCCGATTGAAGCAGGGATCGGATTAAAACCTAAAAGGTAATCAAAAGTATTTTGAAAAAGTGAAGCCCACCGCATGATATGGTGGGCTTTTTATTTTACAACCCCATCCTGGCCAACTCCTCCACCAGCTTTTTCTGTTCAGCATTTAATGTTTCCGGAATATGCACGACGATCTTGACATAGAGATCACCTTTGGTATTTGAACCATGCGATTTAATACCGCATCCCTTCAGCCTGATCTTGGTGCCGGGCTGAATGCCGGCGGGGATTTTAATCCGCTTGTCACCTTCCAGAGTCGGTACATCAAGAGAAATTCCGAGACAGGCAGCGGTGAATGAGATGGGGCGCTCGACAAACAGGTCGCCGCCATCGCGGGTAAACACCGGGTCAGGTGTGACATGGAGAATCAGGAACAGGTCACCTGGAGAACCGCCACTGTCGCTTTGGGCTCCTTTGCCGCTGATCCGTATTTTACTGCCATTTTCAACCCCGGCGGGGATTTTTACTTTAAGCTCTTCCCTCTGGCCATTACGTCTGAACGCAACCTGCTTTTCAGCACCCTGTGCCGCTTCACGAAAGCTGATGGCCAACTCCATTTCGTGGTCTGCTCCATTCTGCTGTGCAGAGCGAAATCCGCCGCGTCCCCCGGTGCGGCTAAAGGAGCCGCCGAAAAGGCGTGAGAAGATATCCTCGGCTCCTCCCCCGCCCCCCATATCTTTATAGGCATTGCCGAAGTCGAAGCCACGGAAAATATCTTCCTGACTGTATTTATTATGGAAACCGCTGGAACCGAAGGTGTCGTACTGCTGTTTCTTTTCAGGATCGGAAAGGACAGCATATGCTTCGTTAATCTCTTTGAATTTATCCTCAGCACCCTTGTTATCCGGGTTCCGGTCGGGGTGGTACTTGACCGCAAGTTTACGGAAAGCTTTCTTGATATCGTCTGCCGAGGCCCCCTTTTCAATTTCGAGCGCCTTGTAATAATCTGTCTGAGCCATCGTGTTCTCCAATATTCAATAGTTGGAAGTCAATGTAAGCACTAACTCCGTGGCTGTCAACTCTTGCAGTGGTCTACGGCTGCTGTGTATGGCTTGACAGAGTGGGACGGCACACGTAGTATCACCTGCACTTTAGACAATCACGGTGGAGTATACAATGAAAAAGATAATTATCATTGGTGGCGGCATATCCGGTCTGGCTACAGCCTGGTTGCTGCGATCCAAGGCGCAGGCATCCGGAAAAGATCTGCAGATTACCCTGCTGGAGAAGGAAGAGAGACCTGGCGGGAAGATCAGGAGCATCAAGGCTGATGGCTATACCTGCGAATGGGGGCCTAACGGTTTTCTTGACAGCAAGCCGCAGACGCTGGATCTCTGTCGAGCGCTCGGCGTGGATGGCAATCTGCATCGCAGCAACGATAACGCCCGCAAACGTTTCATATACTCCGGCGGAGAACTGCACCAACTGCCTGACGGTGCCCCGACATTCCTTACGAGCCGCCTGATTTCCTGGCCGGGTAAACTGCGGCTTGCGCTGGAGCCGACGCCGTTCATTGCGTCTGCACCGGTCGGAGTAGACGAAACGTTGGCTGACTTCGGGCGGCGGCGACTGGGGGGAGAGGCGCTCGATAAACTGATCGCCCCGATGGTTTCCGGCATCTTTGCCGGCGATCCGGAAACAATGTCGCTGGAGTCCTGCTTTCCTCGTATTGCCGAGCTGGAGCGGGAGTACGGCGGACTGATCCGCGCCATGATCATGCTGAGCAAAAAGAAGAAAAAGGATATTGCCGACGGCAAGGTTGTCTCCAGCGCTGCCGGTCCTGGTGGGGTGCTTACATCGTTCCGGGAGGGAATTCAGTACCTCTCTGATGCACTGGCTACATCGTTGGACGGGGTTGTTCAGACCGGCATTACGGTGACTTCTGTTCAGATGGGTGCCGGAGGACTTTACCAGGTAACCTGCGGTGACACTTCCCGTTACGAAGCTGATCAGGTTATTATGGCGTCACCAGCTTTTGCGGCGGCGGAAATGCTGGCAACTCTGGATAATAGCATATCTGCGGTTCTGCGGCAGATTCCGTATGCCAGCATGACGGTAGTCTGTTTTGGCTACCGACGGGAGCAGATCAAACGTTCTCTGGATGGTTTCGGCTACCTGATCCCGAAAAAAGAGGGGCGCAGCACTCTCGGCACTTTGTGGGATTCGAGCATGTTTGAAAATCGCGCTGCGGAGAATAAGGTGCTGCTGCGAAGCATGATGGGGGGCGCCTGCTTTCCGGAATACGTCAATTTGAGCGACGATGAAGTTGTGGCAAGGGTAAGGCATGATTTACAGATGACCATGGGAATTGACTCCGCTCCGGAATTTGTCAGGATATTCCGGCACCCGCAGGCCATCCCGCAGTACACTGTCGGGCACGGCGCGCGCTTGCAGAAGCTGGCAGAGCTGCTTAAAGCGCATCAGGGGTTGATTCTGACCGGCAACTCCTATCGCGGCATCGGGCTGAATGACTGTGTTGCAGCGGCCGAACGGGCGGCGGATGAGGCTCTGGCTAAAATTTAGAGCAGTCCCCGCTCTACGAAACTCAGATACTCCCCGTCTCCTACGATAATGTGGTCGAGCACCTTGATACCCATTATCTCCCCGGCCTCTTTGAGGCGCCTCGTGATGGCAATATCCTCGCTGCTCGGAGCCGGATCGCCGGTAGGGTGGTTATGGACAAGGATCACGGCCGCCGCCGACTCCTTCACCGCCGGACTGAAAACTTCGCGGGGATGGACAACGGACTGATTCAAGCTTCCTTCTGAGATCTGTACCCGTCTTATGATACGGTTTTTGCCGTCCAGCAGCAGAATAAGAAAATACTCTTTACGGCTGTCGCGGAACTCGTGATGGAAATAGTCGAATACCTGTTGCGGTGAGGTGAAGCGGTCAAGGCGTTCCAGTTTACGGGCCTGAAAACGTGATGCCAGAGTGAATGCGGCCTTGATGCTGGTTGCTTTTGCCAACCCTACACCTTTGATGGCACGAAGTTCGTTGATGTCTGCGCTCGCCAACTCCCTCAAATTGCCACTGAAATGTTTGATCAGTCCACGCCCCAGGTCAATGGCGCTCTGCTGCGAACTTGAATCCCCCACCCTGATAATCAGCGCCAGCAGTTCGGCGTCAGAGAGAGTCGCTGCACCCTGCTTGAGCATCTTTTCACGCGGGCGCTCATCCTCCGGCCACTCCTTGATTCCGCCTTGCATAACATAACCTCCCTGTCTCAATATTTATCAGCTTCCCATAATCGCCGACAATATCATATTTCGCCTGATCCGTGGTGATACCGGCGAAGATTTTTTTTGCGTACCGCTTATCCCGTGCCGCCACATACAACAGATCCATAAAACATAAATGTCGTATAAGACGGTTTTTCAGATTACCTCGACATCTCCATTCTACTTATATCGTGTATATTCAGCCTGTTGCATTCACATTCGTCTCTGGCACGTTA
>CAYQMO010000194.1:0-2660 GCA_964418315.1 uncultured Geobacter sp.
GGTTTTGCAAGATCATTAAATGCCTCCAGCAGATCAGGGTGCCGGGAAATTTCCACCAGCTTTTTGCCTTCTACCTCGCCAGTAATCGAAAAAAGTCGGTGGAAGGCAGGGTTTACCAGCGTTATGACTCCATCTGGTGCAGTGACCATAACACCTTCGCCCATGCTGCGCAGGATTGTATCCAGCCGCTGTTTTTCGGATGAAAGATGCTGCACCTGATCTTCAATCCGTTCCGACATATCATTGAGTACGCTTGCCAACATAGCGATCTCATCGCTCGAAACTACCGGGATCTTGGCTTTACTACCTCCTTGACCAATTCTGGCAGCGGCATCCGCCATATCGCGCAGAGGTTTTGAGGTAAGGTTTGAGAGAAGATAGCTGAACAGGAGTGCGATAAAAATACTTACAAGAGCTGCGCCACCTGCCACGCCATGTAGAGCATTCCGGGTTGAAGCCAGGTATTCCAACGGCGTTGCAAGCCGTATGATGCCGTCAACCTTTCCATTGCCAAATGTCATGGCCGAGTAAAGCATTGATGTCTGCACGGTGTCGGAATAACGGACTGCGCTTCCGTTTCCATTTTTAAGCGCCTCCTCTACTTCCGGGCGATGCAGATGATTTTCCACTTGTGCCAATCGCGACGGTCCAACATCCGAATCGCCGATCACCGTTCCGTCAGGTGCAATCAGTGTAACCCTGGCCTCTATTGCTGTTCCGATTGATTCGACAATCTGCTGTGGAGTTGATCCCTGCATGTTATTAGTCACCAACATTCGAGCCAGTTGTGTCTGGCTGGACAGGTTAAGCTGACTCTCCACAATCATCCCTTTTTGCAGGGAATGGTTGAAATAGATATAAAAGCTTCCGGTAATCAAAGCTGTCAGGAAGATGTAGGACAGCACCAGCTTGGTTCTAAATCCCATTTGTTACTCCTCGATCTTGTAGCCGAAACCACGGATGGTTTTGATGATGTCGCCGGCTTCTCTCAGTTTTCCCCGCAGCCGTGTTACATGCGTATCTACTGTTCTGGTATCCCCGACATTGTTGTAGCTCCATACATTCTGAAGAAGCTTTTCACGGCTCTGCACACAACCCTTTTTCTCAGCCATGAAGAGCAGCAGCTTAAACTCTGTGCTGGTCAGATCAATTTCGCTGCCTGCGCTCATTACAGTATGGCGCTCTTTATCGATGACGATATCGCCCACAGTGAAAAGATCGTCTGCAGGTGGCTGGACTTCATGTTCAAAGCGCCTCATGACAGCTTTGATCCTCAGAGCCACTTCGCGCATGGAGAACGGCTTGACGATGTAATCGTCGGCACCAACCTCAAAACCGACTACCCGGTCAATTTCATCACCCTTTGCCGTTATCATGATGATCGGAATGTGAACGGTGCGTTGATCCTTGCGAAGCGCTTTACATACTTCAGTTCCGTGCATGCCGGGCAACATGAGATCCAACAGGATAAGATCCGGTAAATTAGTAGCAGCCCGTTCAAGGCCAATTTTACCGTCGTGTACACAGGTAGCTGAATACCCTTCTTTTTCAAGGTTGAACGCCAGTAATTCAGCCAGGTCTTTTTCGTCCTCGATAATCAGCACTTTTTTCATGTAATCTCCTGCTATTGATGAACAAATAGTTCCGACTCATACGACTTCATATCATCACTTGTAACATAAAATGGTTACAATTACGTTACAGTTGCATAAAGATTGTGTAGAAATTTCATCCGCATCTTGATAATTAACAAAGTTTTTACCTGATCGCCACACGTTTGTAATACTGATCGTATATACTGAAAAAAATAAAAGGAGGAACTAAACCGATGAAAATTAAGCTCAACGAAGACTATTACTTCTGGTGTTGTGACTGGTGCGACAGTGAAAATCGGGTGCTCTGGGTAAAACTGCAGGAGGGCACATATTGCGGTGCCTGCCACCGGGCGATGAATCTGCCGGACATGAGCGGCGTTGAAATTAACAGCACTATTGCAGCAGGATTGTGTTAGCCATGCGAGGTTATTCGTCAGAACATTTGTTTATGAAGGAAATGACTGAACTCCGTATTTCATCTCTGATCAGACGGGTTGCTACAAGCCTATGCTCCCACTCTCCCTCAACAGCCGCCGGGTCAGCAAAGCTCCAATGAACCCTGAGCGTAACACCTGGAAAAACTGGGCATCGTTCTGCGTTTGCGCCATCGCAAACAGTGATGACATAATCGAACAAACTTCCGTTCTTAAAAAAGTCGAAAACACTATTTGTCCGGTTGCTTGATATATCGATTCCAACCTCTTTCATAACCTCAACGGCCAACGGATTGAGCGTTCCAGGTTCAAGACCGGCACTCTGCGCATCAAAGCCGTCTCCGGCAATTTGATTTAAAAACGCCTCGGCCATCTGGCTACGAGCACTGTTATGGATACAGACGAAAAGAACTTTTAGTTTTCTTGGTGTCGACATGATAGTTTCCTTTCTTGCAATGGCTATAATTCAACTGCTGCGCATCTTAGGAGTCTTGTAAAAATTAACTGTTCTTTTCCGTTCGTGGTGAACTTGTCGAACCATGAACGGCCCCCCTTCTACAAGCTCAGGGCGAACGGTCTATGTTCAAGTTATTTTTGCTAGACTCCTTAGCGAAGTCCGCTACGGTCACGC
>CAYQMO010000194.1:2670-7362 GCA_964418315.1 uncultured Geobacter sp.
CGCTTCATCCGGCCTATTTAGGTAGTTATGTTTTGACTGCGGACTGTTCCAAAATCGTACCCGTTTATATTCAACTCCCCCAATTCTCTGATTCCAATTACATGAAGTTCTGAGTCACCTGAGGCGCAGAGTTTTTGCACAAGTTCTTCCCATTCATAACTGGAACCGTGTTTTTCGATCGGTAACGCTCTCATTTTACGCCCTATTTCTGCGTACTTTGTTCTATTGATGGTTATCATAGTGTGCCCTTCTGCTATTAATAAAGACGCTCTCGTGTACTCGAATATTATCGAGCTACCTTGTCACTATACAGCAAGAATGTTACAGACACGTTTCAGAAATGAAATTTTCTTGTTACAATATGGGGGTTTGCTTCTGGCTGACTTTCTGATTCTGATTATAAGTCGGATACGGTTGAGACCAGTAGCCACATATTACGCACCTAATATAGTGGACAACTCCCATATTCGGAGGACATTGGGGTAGGAAAGCCTGTTTTACCGATGAAGCTGAAATCAGAAACGGTCAGTAGAAATACCTTTTTTCTGCAATGTTGTACATTTGGGCTACCTGCGCGGCATAGCCATTGTAAAGCAGGGTTGGCCGCCGCTCATTGCTGCCGAGCATATTTTCCTCCGACTGGCTCCAGCGTGGATGATGAAATGACGGGTTGATGTTCGCCCAGAAGCCATATTCCCGGGGTGCCATACTGTTCCAGAATGTTGCAGGCTGACGGTTTGTAAATCTGATCTCCACAACCGATTTGATGCTCTTGAAACCGTATTTCCACGGCGTCACCAGCCTGATTGGTGCGCCGTGCTGTTTTGGGAGCTCTTTGCCATACAGGCCGGTCGCCATGAAAGCCAGATCGTTCATCGCTTCCTGCATGGTCAACCCTTCGTGATAAGGCCATATCTCAAGATTCCCACACTTCTGCTCAGGAGCCTGATCCCGTTTGAGGAAAGAGATAAATGCAAGATGAGTTGCTGAAGAGAGTGGTTCTGCCTTTTTCACCAGGGCAGCAAGCGGGAAGCCTGTCCAGGGAACCGCCATTGCCCATGTCTCGACACAGCGGAAACGGTAGTGCCGCTCTTCCTGAGGTATCGTTTTCAGCAATTCATCCATGGATAATGTTAAGGGCTTCTTTACCAGTCCGGTGATCCTGATTTCCCAGGGGCGCGTAAGAAAACTCTCGACAGAGCGCCAGACCTCCTTGCTATGCGTAAATTCGTAAAAATTGGTAAATGAGGCGGCTTCCAGTTGATCCGTAAGAGGTCGGTCAAGAGTATATGCATGGTTGCGAGTGGCGGGCAATCGTTTCAGATTTACCAGAGTCCCATTTATGTCACGGCTCTCGACTGCATAGTTGGTACATGCGTTCAACAGCGGCCAAGCGTTCAAACCGAAGAATCCAAGGGCTTTAAGGAAAGTTCTGCGGGTGCGGAAAACATTTTCGGGGGTGATTTCCGATGATGGTAAGATATAATCCTTGAATGACATGACGAGCCTCTATTTTACTACATCAAGTTTTAAAGCATAATCACACGGATCCTGCTTCGGCTGCCAGAAAATAAGAGAAGCGCTACATATTCAGATATAACGCTTCAATAAAACAGTGCCAAGATGTATCGCCCGGCTACTTCATTGCCGGCGCAGGTTCTTTCATATCTTTCTTCATATCCCCTTCACCCTTCATTTCCTTTGCAGCTTTTTTCTGTTTTTTGACTTTTTTCATCGGCTTTTTCATTTCCATCTTTTTCTCTTCCATCATCGGAGCTAAGCTTTCGGCTGCCGGTTTCATGGCATCAGCCGCAAAAACAGCCGATGTAAATGATGCCAATGCACACACTGCGACTACTAATGATACGACTTTTTTCATCTTTGAACCCCCATGTATTCATGATAGTATTGCTTTGAGTCCCATAATATCTAGCAATTTCAGAGTTTTCTGTAAGCTGGCTTACAGAAAATCAAAATTTTGCAGGAAACTGCAATTACGGCGTATCAAACTAAAGAAAGGTTCCAACTATGCTGCCTGATAAACTCTGGTACCTGAAAAAAATGGATTTTTTCCAGGGATTAAGCGATGCAGAGTATGACATGATTGATCGTGATTCACGCTCAATACTGCTTAAAAAGCGCGAATTGCTTTCTTACTCCGGAACTTCGCAACATGCCGTGTATTTTGTCAAAAAAGGGAAGCTGAAGCTTCTGAAAACTTCACTGGACGGGCATTGCCTGATGCTTGATATACTTACGGGTGGGACTCTGTTTGGAGAATTGGAGGTGGCGCATGGTTCTGGCGACGAAGATATAAGCGTTGAAGCAATGGAAGATACCCTGCTTTGCATGATGCACCGTAAAAATTTCGACCGTCTTATGGAGGCTGTTCCTGCCTTATCTCTCAGAATCACCAAACTGACCGGATTGCGTCTCAGGAAAATTCAGAATCGCTTGGTGGAGATGCTCTATTGTTCGGTGGAAAAACGGCTTGCGAAAACCCTCCTCGCTCTTGCGGACGAGTATGGCATAACAGACTCAGAAGGGGTCAGGATCTGCCTGAAATTAACCCACAACGACCTTGCCGCCCTGATTGCTTCGACCAGAGAAACGGTTTCATCTCAACTTACCGAATTTCGAAAAAAAGGGTTAATCAGATATTCTGACCGTCAGTTAGTCCTGGTCAGCAAAGAACATATTCTGTTGATAAAGGGTTCCGCTTAGTTTGATTATCCTCGCTAATATGGCTCATTTTTTGTCTTTCTTCTTAGTTTTTTTTGCAGGCGGACTTTCCACGGCTTCTTTAGCATCTTTGGCTTCCTTAAGCTCCTTGACGCCCAAATGTTTCTCAATTCCGGGAATAGCATCGCCACCGTTTTTCCGGTATTTTTGATACCCCTCAGCGATTTCCTCGTGGACTTCAATAAAATCTTTAAGCTTGGGAACCAATGTGATCATTGCCTTAAAATCCTCTGCTAATGCAAAAACCGTCTTTTCCTTTTTACCCATTGCAGCCTCCCTATTAGTAGAATGCATGTATACTATACCCGTCGCTTAAAATATTTCAAGTATTTTAGATAGTTGTAACGCAATCGTAACAATTATGACAGGAATATAGTTCCGGTTGGCTTTTGGCTGTTGTTATTTGCTGTTTAATTTTACCCTTAGTACGACTTAGCATCAAATGCGGCAACAGCATCACTTATTGGAGGAAATCCCAAGCTACTCAGGTGGCTCAATTTCCCTGCGATTGACAACTACCGATGACCCCGGAATTTTCTTGGCGGCTTTTTTTACTTCTGTTGAAATAGAGGCGAGTAGAGCGTATGAATTTACCGGCGTCAACTGCGTGTTTACAATGCCGGTGGAAATGGAGAGAAGCCCGAACGTTTCCTGTTCACCCTTACGATTTACAGCAGTGTAACTCCCTGCGGAATAATCAGACTGTCCGTGGAATAGCGGCAAATGCTCTTCTACAGCTTTGATAATTTTTAAGGCGATGTACTCCGCATGGTGCGCGGCGGTAATAACAATGAAATCATCGCCGCCAATATGTCCGCAAAAGCACGCAAATCCTGTAGCCGCCGATTCTGCTACTTTTGAGATAATCTCGCCTATCGCCTTGATGACCACATCGCCCCGTTCAAATCCGTAATAATCGTTGTATGGCTTGAAATTATCTATATCAATATATGCAATATCAAAATACTCTCCAGACGAAAGACGCTGGTTTATTTCCCGTTGGATACTCTCATTTCCGGGAAGTCCGGTCAGCGGGTTGGCGCCTTTGGCCAAAATCAGGTTGATTTCAGTAATAGAGCTGATGAGGCGGTTGACATCCACTATTCCGTGATAAATACCGCTGCGTCTTACACAGATATTATCAAACCTTACATCCATCCCATGAGATTGAATTGCCTGGGCAGCGTCTCTGATACTGAGATTTGCTTCGAGTTCCAGTTTTACCGGTACCATTAAATCGCGCATTTTTCTGGAGTGATTTATATGGTAGCCAAATCCGTTCATACCGATAACGTGTTCTTCCAAGAAGGTTGAGCGATTGATTATGCCTACCGCGCGACCTTCATCAACCACTGGCAACACACGCAGAGACGGGTCGTTCTGAAATCGCTTAAGAACAGAGTCAAGTTTATCTCCAGGATTTACGGGCTGTACCGTGATGGAAATATCGCCAATGGACTCTGGGGTGGCGATTGCGGCCAACTTTGAGTTATCAGAGGCGGTTGCCGGCGTAGTATTAAAACAGGTGAGCGTCTCTATTCCGGCAGTTTTGCAAAACAGACCAGGTGCGGAAATACTCTCGTCTACATTCGGCGTACTTTGCACAATGAATGCTTCAAACTGCTGAGAATCGAGCGGCTTCGCAAAATAATAACCTTGAACCTGCTGGCATTTGCGTCGTTTCAGAAAATCGAGTTGCTCTAGTGTCTCTACTCCCTCGGCTATCACTTTAAGCTTAAGTGAGCTGGCCATGGCTATGATTGCATTGACAATGGCGGCATCATCAGCATCGACTACTATGTCTCGGACAAATGACTGGTCAATCTTGATAGTGTCAATCGGCAGATGTTTCAGATATGAGAGCGAAGAGTATCCAGTCCCGAAATCATCAACCGATATCACTCGTGTCCCAACGTTTAATTGAATAAAATCAGCTGTTTACTGTTCTTG
>CAYQMO010000195.1:0-952 GCA_964418315.1 uncultured Geobacter sp.
GAAAAGAGTCCATCGCATCGATAACATCTGCCCGTACCATAGATATTTCATCCACGATCAATAGATCAAGCTTGGTATAAAGCCTCCTGTCCCTGACTGGTTTGATGTCGCCTTCACAGATAATCCTGGGAGGAAGTTGGAAGTACGAATTCAGAGTGACGCCTTGAACATTAAGAGCCGCCACTCCGGTAGGGGCAACGACAACGATGTTTTTTTTGTACATATGCCGCAGGTATGTAATCAGAGTTGATTTTCCGGTTCCAGCTTTTCCGCTGACAAAGACGATAGGACAACCGGCTTCCAGCAGTTCTTTAACCTTCAGATACTCTGCGGTAACAGTTATTCCCTCAAGTGGGTTTATCTGAGGTGCCGATTTCGATGGATACGTTTTCTTTGTTGTTGCCCTTCTGTTGAGCTCGCCGACCATAACGGAGTTTATTCCAAATTTCTTTTTTACGTCATCAAGTAGTGCCATTGTTATTGTCCTTCAGTAGAATTATTGAGTTTCTGAGTCGAACCGCATGGGCGGTGGGTGGGGGTAAATCGCTTAGCAAGTAGAGAAAAATCTGTCACCTCATAAAGGCGACATTAAAACCCTGATCCCGCAAGCGGGGGAAAACACCGGGAGAGCACACCTGTCGTCCTAATGATTTTATCCGTAGTTCTAACTTTCTGGTTTTTCTTATCGTCTGTAGGATTAGCAGCCCCCTTGACTTTGGGGTCAGGGGGCGTCTACCTGTTTTTTAGGTTAAAAATATAGTAACTACCTTAAATATCATCTATTTTAAATTTAGATCTACAGATTATCTGTTTTTATCTTCTTTTAAAGTAAAAATATATTTTCTTTTTATGGTTTTTATGTCCAGCCTGACTAGGCTAACACTTAGTGGCTGGACACTGTAGAACCTTATGTTTACAGGGTTTGTCCAGGGTGACTAGGCTGACCAGGGTA
>CAYQMO010000195.1:962-7283 GCA_964418315.1 uncultured Geobacter sp.
CTCCCAGGAGATGAGTTTGCCTTCGGTAGTGGTTTTTGCTCGTGATTTTGGAATCAGTTTTTACCCTGGACAGCCTGGACATCTAAGCTAACCCTTGTAAATACAGGCTTTGCAGCGTCCAAGGCAATTTCTCACCCTGGACAACCCCGGACATTTTTATGCGGCCTTTTGCAGAAGGTGCTGCTGAACCTCTGGTAGTTTATCCAGTGGTGTACTAAGTAAGCGCTCCCTGAGTGCAGGAGCATTCTCGTTCTTAGCGGCATTGATCAGCTTGATTACGCCGCTGTTGTTGATCAGCAGAATGTGCTTTTTACCGTATCCGCCGATATAAGTGCTCTCTTTGCGGAACTCGTTGTAATTGAGATGCTTTAGTACAGCGGCACTGTGGCCCTTAATGCCAATAAGTCCGCATATGTCAGAAGCCATATACCAGTTTTCACCATCGAATTTCTTGGTGGTTATTGATTGCGCTGATCCAAAGCCAAACAGATGAATCATAAATTTTGTCATTGTATTCTTTTCCTTTTCTTGAAGTTGAGGCCGGATTTACCGGCCCCATGTTTACAGATACCTAACGACTTCCTTGATCGAGTCTTTCCACTGTACCTTCGGATCGTCCTTCAGATCACGATACAAAGCGATTATCTCTTCAGGGGTCTGAAGCTGGTGAATCCGTGCCAGTGCCGCACGGTCGGCGTCGTTCTCACACACCATCCGCTCCCCTAGGCCGTTCATCATACCGACCCAGATTGTGCCATTGGATAACGGAGCCAGCTCGCGGAAGGTGGCTACCGCGTCTTCTCTGCCAGCCAGTATCGGCTCCATTGAAACCGATGTCTGGTATCCCTGCTCAGTTGCGTGGGCAAGGGCTCGCATCCGCTCTTCTGGCAAAGGAGCGCCAGGCTCCCAGTACGCAGTCAGTTCGGGGTTAAGGGAGCCAATAGTAAACCGGAACTCCATCTGGCACTTGAACGCCTGGAACTCTCGGCAGATATGTTCAAGACACACAAAATGCGCTTGTGTCACCAAGGGCACCTTATTACCATTCGAGAGAATGTTGTACAGGGACTGGCAGTAGACATCGAGATACGCAGGACTAATATCATGCGAAGAGGGGAATTGAATCGCTTTATCAACTTTTTGAGTAATGTGAATTTTGTAGCGGTTCGGCTTTTCGACTAGGAATTCATCGTTGCTGGCAACAATCTTTTCCTCTACGAAAAAACTTCGTGCGTAGCAGTAGCGGCACCCATGGGAACATCCCACTCCACAGTTGTACGAGTACCCCGCCCACTCACCGACTCCCCGTACAGATTTCATTTTTTTAAAGCTGTTTATTATCATAGTGATCTCCTATTTGATCGTTCTCTTTTGCACTCCCCCGGCTGGAACCGGGGGAGGTATCTATCATTACTCCTGCTCCGTTGTTTCCGTTGCAGGTTCAGTCGAGGGGGAGTCCGCATAAACTGGCCACTCGATCTTGTAATTCATCAATTCGCAGAACTTTTCACGGCACTCTGCAAGTTCTGGGACGCGGTAAACGTTGGGCCTGTGCTCCCCATATTTACTCTTGCTGCCCTTGGCATTGCTGAGCTTTGGAACGATCTTCCTCAACTGGATACCGAACTCTGAATCGCATGGCTTGTGGCGCACTCCGACATCGATGCAGAAACTGACGAAATCCCGATAAAGGCTCTTCACCGGGGCCTCGACATCCCATTTAGTCGAACCGTTAATCAGAATTCCGGATTCCAAGCGAGAATACCAAAACTGCTCAACCGGCGGCATAGAATGCAGCTTCTGCTCCATCAAAGCAGAAGTCTGCGGGTAGTCCCTTAGATCAATGCCGGACAGGTCGTAGTTCATCAAGAAATGCAGTAGTGCTTCTCTGCCTCCGGTTTCCATTTCCTTGATCACTTTCCCGAAGTAAACACTATCTTTCATTCGCTTCTCCCCAACATCGAGCACAAAAAACCGACGTTCTTGAGGACCTGCTGGAACGCACCACGAATTGTTGGTTGCGAAGATAAAGTGGAGGTGGTTTTTTATCTTGAACGCATTCTCGCCTTTCCCCTCGATCACGATATAGTCCTCGGTGATCAGCGCCTTCAGGACCCCCTCGGCTTGTTTGTCCCCGGCCCAGAATGCTTCGTCCGCAAAGAGTAGCACCTTATCTTTCATGTGATCGTTGAATCGACCCGTCAACTGGGAGGCTTGGGCTATCGGCATATAGTGACGACCAAAAAGGCTTCCGAAGTATTTCGCGAATACACCCTTGCCAGTCCCCATAGCCCCCCGCAGGACTGGTGTCACTCCAGCAAGTGTAGAAGGGTTCTGAACAACATCGGCCATCCACGCGACGAGGTAGTCGTAAATCGCCTGGTTCCCATTCGCGATATTCTCCTGAACATGCTCAAGGAACTTGGAACAGTCGCCTTTTTTGGGCTCGACTGCGAAACCCGTCCACAGGTTAAAGTACCCTTCAGGCGTTTCCATCGGGTTGAAGGTGATCCCCAAATAATCCTTCCGCCACAAGCTGCTGAACCAGAGCGCCCCAAGAGTAAGCTCCCTTCCTTCCTCCGACTCAATTTTCCGGTTCGAGTAGAACGCCTTGAAGTCGGCTGGGCTCGAAAAGGTAAAATCCCGTAAGCCTGTATCAGGGTCAGTCCCGATATTCATCACTCGGCACTTCCCGCCGACGTTCACCACTGCGTGCAGCTTATTCATGAAGGTCATTAGCTTGTCAATCGTGTCCGTTTCGTAACCGAACGCGCTCTTTACCGTCTTGTTCAGCTCAGGGATATTTAGCCGAGTCCCACAGGCAGCGTTAGCAGCCAGGATTATCTCTCTCGCCTTTTTGTACGGTACGCACATGCCCATCAGTGTCTGTGCAACGAAGTATGCGGTCTCGAATAACTCAGCTTCGTTTTTTACCGACTGTGATCTTTTGGCCTCAGTGATCATTTGGAATATTTTCGTAACGAGTGCCTCCGGATCATCAGGTAACTCTTCGGCACCCGCTACATGCACTAGGTTACCTCCCTTGCTCTGGTCAGTCTCAGCGGCCTGAACAATTACCGCATTTTGCATTTCTGGCGTTTCCTCGCCATACTGGGCTTCAATTATATTCTCTTCCATCATTTCTCCTTTGATCCCTTCTTGTCAGGATCAGCATAACTTCACAACCTTGCCGGCAGGGGAACTCCTTGCCCCCACCGGCCATATACCACCACTCACTTTCGCGAGGGAACACTTCAGTTCCATTTATTTCTTTCCAGGCATCACCTCCTTCCACACTTAATATCTTATCAAACGAACCTGTCGAAAAATAGCCGCTACCAGCGCAGGCGGGGTATGTCAGCGCTGCCAACAAGGTATCTGCTTTCACTACGGGATTTTTCATTTTCTGTTTTTGGTATCCGCAGTGCGGGGTAATCTCACTTTCCAATTACAGTTTATCATCTGATTTTTTAAAGAAGATAGCCGGATGCCAGCGTAGACGGGGGTGGTCAGCGCTAACCAGTGGGTGCAATCTTGGGGATCTCATCCAGAAGACCTTTTACAAATTCTACTAAATCCGACTCCAGATACCTGGCGTGCTTTCCAAGCTTGATGAAACGAGGCCCACCACCTCGACATCTCCAGTACTCCATTGTTTTCGGCGATACCTTTAATAGTGCCGCCACTTCGTTCTGGTTCATCATTGCGACCAGTTCATTTTTACTTTGCATTTGTTACCTCCAGTGATTGTTGCCTGACAATATCCCAGGCTATACTGTTAATAACTAGCATTTCGTAGAAACGCATATTGACTGGTACTATTCAGAATAAAAAAAGGGAGAAGCAAAAAAGCTCCTCCCGATTACATCCGTTACTATTCAGTTTTATTGCTACCGGATCACGTATGCAAAGGACAGTCCGGCTGCTTCCGATATTCAGGATACCCAAGAATCCTATGCTTAAGATCAAGATCAGTGAATAATTTACTGATTATCTTTTTCAAACCATTTTCTGTTAGTACACTGTCATCATATATTAGACTGCTGGTATCTGGATCAGAGACGTTATACATGTAGGTGTACATCGATTGGACAGTACAGGTACAAAGCGGATCTGTGAGCAGGTTGGCCACATAATGATAAAGCAGATATTCATGACGGTTTGATTCGCTCTGTCTTTTTCTGGCAAGAGCACGGGCTGGATCCCAGAAATCATCAACATGGTACTCTTTGACAAGCTGGACCAGATCTTCGGGATAATCAGGTAAAATGTTCGGATCAACTACTTCAAGTGGATCAAAATATAAAGTGGCTCCTTCAGAGGGTGATGCTACGACTTTAAATCTTAAGCTCCCAGCATATACCGCCTCAAACAATTTCTTCCAGGAACAATGTATACTTTTACCCTGTATTTGAGCCTCTTCGACAGATATGTCGGCACTATTTCGCTTTATATCCGGATTTAGATTGCACGAGAGCCAGACAACCTGGCGAAAATTCCACAAGGGTAAGCGCGCATAATATTCCATATCCTCACGTTTTAGCGAAATTGAGCAGACAGACATTTGAGTAAAACGTTCAGGAGAAAATTTAAGCCTGTCCTTAATCTTCATTTGTGACTCCCTCAATTAACACGATCAGTAAATATTTATACCCTGTGAATATCTACACTATTTTTTAAAAGCAACCAACGGTTTTTCAGGGTTACCGACATACAGAGCTTATTTATCGACTCATTCCAAATTGAGAAAAATAGGTTCATTTTTACCCGCAAGGGATATACTCTCCGTTGCGGGTTGGCTGTTAAGGTTGTAGTATCAGACAGTTAGCTGTTAATCTAACTGTGTGTTGGGAATAACGCGGGGGATATTTTTAAGAAAACTATATTTAAGTTGCAGGTTTGATAACCCTCGTGATGAATGCCATACGGCTTTATCGTATGGCATGAAGAGGGAGGTACAAGCGGAGCGCGTAGTGCTGAAGACAAGACAATAATTTTATAATTGCGATGAGTTCAGGGATGCTGACACATCCAACACATTAGCTGCCAGCCACCCCTCTCTCACATTTACCACCAAAAGCACTACTCAAGCCGCCGAATGGTACATAAAATGCTACAATTGAAATAAATAAAACTGAGACTCATGTTAATATTATAATCTAAACAGCTTCTATCGTTTTTATATCTGTCGTTTCTGAAGTTTCTTTGGGCGAATCTGTTACCGGTGATCCATAATCCAATGTAAGTAGTGCTTCTAATAAAATTTTAGGTTTATACTTTTTTCCATATCTGCCGGTGGTTGTTGACTTGTTTGAATGACCCATTATTTCACCAATAATGTTATCTTCAAATCCTGCTTGTTTAAGGGTATTAGCCAGAGTATGACGGAAAGAATGAAATACACGTTTTCGATTTTTGGTTATAAAATCTCTGTTGAACTTCTGGTATTTTTTCCCAAATGCTTGACTGTATCCATCTCGACCTTTACTCAACCTTGGCCATACACGGACAGATTTTCCTTTTCGTAGGTCATTTATGTAGTCGATAAATCCAAGCTTGATCAGTTCAGGGTGTATCGGTACTGTACGTTTACTTGCGCTATTTTTTAGCCTCTTGTCACCATCATCATTTATGCTGATGCACGGTATTTCATCTAACACAATAATATCAGCCAGATGCAATTGACATATTTCCTCAAGACGCATACCTTCATATAATGCAATCAGTGGTATCCAGTAGTCTTGCGGTTCTTTTTTGTTTAATTTAAGAACAGAAAATAACCTCTTTATATCATCAAGAGAGTAAGGTTCCCGCTCTTCGTCCGGGCTTGTTTTTTTTGGAAGTGATAAACCATCAGCGTAGTTCATTAAGATAAATTTTTTCTTTGCTGCCCATTTGAATAACGTACATAGCCTGGAAGTATATTTATTTACAGTATTAATACTCATTGGTACCACATTTTTCATTGCTAAAATCTGATCGATTGTTTTTCCCTTATACCTAGGTATCTTTTCTCTGTTTGCAGGTGACTTTGCTAGTTTGTTTCTAAAGTCGAGTAACATTTGACTGTCTATGGTTTTAATATCACGGTCACCAATAATTTCCATCATTATCATAATAATACTAGAATTTTCGGCTAGTGTCTTTTCAGTCCACCCATTACCAAGTGCAGCTTCCTTTAAGTATTCCTCAATAACTTTTGAGAGTAAGACTACTGGTTCTTCCGGCAATTGAGGTATAATTTGCACCGGTACAGAAGCTATAGTATTAGCCATATAATCATCGTAATCGTTATCGTAATTCCCTTGTATGCGCTCCCGC
>CAYQMO010000196.1:0-7270 GCA_964418315.1 uncultured Geobacter sp.
CCCACTTCCCCTGTACACTCTGCTGACTGACCGGAGCGGTCATGGATATTTTCTCACCCGTCTGTTCCTGCGAGACAGGAGCCGTCATCGCAATCTTGCCGCGTGATTTGTTATCACCGGAGATGTAGCGGAATAGCGGTCTAAAAGCCTTGTTACCTGCACCTTCCAGGTCTCCATCAACGATGATTTCGGCGAGTGCCTGAGGCGCGTACTCGCGCAGCTCAAAAATATCGTCAGTTTTGATAACCGTGTAGGGGGCTTCTTCTGTTGCCATGGCAGGTATCGCTCCTATGATCATGAGTAAGGTTAAAGCTATCACTCTTATCTGTTTCATTTGCAACCACCAGAAACCTTTCTTAGCATATAGTGCCCGACGAACAAATAGCGCCCCATCCAGTTATCTTCACCTTCGGTCTCAAAGAAGTAAGCCCGTTCGCAATGACAGAAAATATACACGAACAGTCGCCCGTCCGGTTTCAGCCAGAATGGCTTTATAGTGGTCGCCCTTCCCGGCCCTTTTCTGCAACCACCTTGACACAGGCAGAAGATCCGGCATACTCACGATAAAGCAGCACAAGAAAGCGCACGGTAACCAGACGATGGATCAACGCCTGGGTCAGTCGGTACAGCCAGTAGCGGATTTTCGAGGGAGACGAACTTCCAAGTATCAAAGGACAGTAGCCTGAAAGTTGCAAGGTAATCCGCGTGCCGGAAGTTTCATGTTCCGCCATGAATCGAAGTTCGCCCCTGTCACATTGCTGTTTCTGCACCAAAAAGCCGCCACATATACGCAGCGCCAGGGAACTCCCCTCCTCCTTCGGCGGCAGAAAGCAGATCAAGCTCCAGCGTGTTGCCAGCAGACGGAACTCTATACCGTTTCCTGAGTCAAAGGGGCGAATTATTGACAGTGTCGTGCAACGAATGTATGAAAGATAGCGCTGCAGGAGATGACTAGCGGTAAGGCCTGAAGCAAGTTCAGGAGGAAATACCGTCGATTGAGTCGAAAATACGGAAGAATCTTCCAGCAGCACCTGCTGATATACTATTTCCTGAGCGTGATCAGAAGCCATATACCGATTTTGCCATCAGTGATGCTTATTTACAATATTTCTTTTTCTGGCAATAGTCATAATAATCATTAATCATATCTTCATACTCTAGGATTCAGAAAAGAGGGATCAATGTCAAGCTTTGTCGCCCATGGCAGGGAATTGCCGCCGGCCGAACTTTTCATCCGCTACGAAGAGTTGTTCTTGAAAGGGTTGACCCTGCATGCTACGACCAAAAAAAATACCAACGTCCTGCAGCATATGATGGGCTATTTCAAAAAACGACTTTCCTCGGAGGAAAAGGCGGAACTGCTGGAAGTCATCGGCCAGTATCATGAAGGTCTGACGCCGCTGCTAGTTCCGCTGACGCTGCTCAGGCATTATGTCCGCAAGTATGACCAGCAGTATCTGCAGGGGCAGGTCTACCTGTCACCACATCCGACACAACTGATGCTGCGGAATCATGCAGGCACTTGCTGATCAGTACGACGATGAAAGTCTGAGCGGAGATGGAGAGACGCGGGACGCGGCAAGGGAGTAGACCCTAAGGGTTTTGAAAACCCTTAGGGTCTTGTACGGGTTCTATTACTGAGAGGGGATTCCTTTGCGTGCCAGTTGGTCACATCGTTCATTTTCAATATGTCCGGCGTGCCCTTTTATCCATTGCCACCGTACCGAATGACTCTTGGTTAGTGCGAGCAACATCTCCCAGAGATCCTTATTCAGTACCGGTTCCCTCTTGCTGTTGAGCCACCCTTTTTTTTGCCAGCCGGATATCCATTCTGTCATTCCTTTAACCAGGTACTGGGAATCTGTTGTGATGATAACCCGACAGGGGCGTGTCAGTTGGCGCAGCGCTTCTATAGCCGCTGTCATCTCCATTCGGTTGTTGGTGGTTTCTCTGGCACCGCCACTAAGCTCTTTTACCCGTCCTGCGCAGCGCAGTATCGCTCCATAGCCGCCCGGTCCCGGGTTGCCGCTACATGCGCCATCACAGAAAATTTCCACCATCGTTTTTTCACTCTCTGCCACAGTCAACCCCTTCTTCGGACAGCAGGTGTGCAATTCCTGCCATAACCCGCTCTACTATCAGCAGATGTGTCTCTTTACAATCTTCCATCTGATACAGGTCATTAAAATCAACGGGTGAGCCGAAAACAACTGTTGCATCCTGACGAAGTCGTGGAAACTTCCAGTGGTTCAGCCCTGTTAGAGCGGTCGGAATAACTGCCGGACGGGTATCGTAGATAATTTTTCCGACGCCACGGTTGCCCGGCCCCAGTTTTCCATCTTTGTGGCGAGTGCCTTCCGGGAATAGCATAACTTTCTGGTCGAGCAGCAGATCATTCAATTTGCGACCGGCGCGGACATCCCTTTTGCGTCTGACCGGAAAGGCTCCCCAGGAGGAATAGAGCAAGCGGAGCAAGGGTTGTTCGAATAATTCCTCTTTGGCCGGGGCCCAGAGCATTTGGAGAGGATTGTATTTAATAACGGCCCATGGGAGAAAGATGGTGTCATAAGCTGATATATGATTCGAGGCTATCAAGACAGCACCGTCGTGTGGAATATTTTTGCTCCCCTTGATAATGAATCTGTTCAAAAAGGAGGCATAGATTCCGATAACATACGCTGAAAATGTAACCCAGCAACGTTGCAGTAAAGGTGCTTTCACGATGTTCCCTTGGAACGGTACGGATTTGAATTTGATGAACGCTTATAGCATAGGGAAAAGTTTCAGGCAATATCTGCCAGAAGTATCATTGCGCTTGCTGATCTTGCCATTCAGTAACCTCCTATGTTATGACAATTCATCCATGTCGTCGTTATGCGGGAGATATTATCGAGCGTCAGGGCGGGCTCGGCCCGGACGAAATGCTGATCAGGATACCGATTGTACCGCGAGAGTTGCTGGGCTTGGTTGAAAAAATGATACGACACGATCCGGCATAGAGGACAAGTAAACGTTTTAGCAGGATTCATCTTCAAACCGGTTGCGCGACTTATCAGTTTGCATAATACCATGGAGGATTCCGTACAGATGGATCGATCGTTATTTACGACTCTGATGGCATACACCTTTGCCCTGTTACTTTTTTATCTGCTTTATTCGATTCTTTCCCCTTTTCTTAGTTCAATGGTCTGGGCAGTCGCAATCGGCGTGATTACACTTCCAGCCTACGACAGACTCCTTACACGCTGCAATGGCAGTGAGATTGTTGCCGCATCGTTAATGACCGGAATCGTAGTCCTGGCAGTTATTCTTCCGCTGATCAGCCTGATTTTCACCATTTCACGGGAGGCCGCCCTTGCATATCAATATCTGGAAAATGTGACCGGCTCCGGTGCCAATTTTGCTTTGAGTTCTATCCTGAACCACCCTGCCATTATTCCCTGGCTTGAAAAGAGCAGGCATCTGACCAGTGCGCTCAGCCTGGATCTGGATGCCATGCTGTTGCCTGCTATTAAAAATGGGCTTGCAACAATGCTCAATTATTCGACAGGAATCTTGAAAAACTTTTTTGTCTTTCTGTTCAAACTGGTGTTGATGGTAATTACCCTCTTTTTTATTTACAAGGATGGAGCCAGGTTTCTGGATCGTTTTTCTAGGGTTGTGACTATCAGGGATGGACTTAAGGTGACGATAATTGAAACCATCAAGAGGGTGCTGGGTGCGGTCATGTACGGGATCGTCCTGACCTGTCTGGTGCAGGGCACACTAGGTGGACTTGGCTTCTGGGTTGCCGGACTCCCTTCGCCAGTCCTGTTTGGAGCATTGATGGCGATCAGCGCCCCGATACCGATCATAGGCACCGCCATGATCTGGCTTCCCGGCGCTCTGTATCTGCTGATGAATGGCCAGACGGTCCATGCGCTACTGCTTTTTGTCTGGGGGCTCGTGTTTGTCAGCGGTATTGACAACATCATTCGCCCCCTGTTTATCAGCGGCATCGCCAAACTGCACATTCTCATTATTGTGCTCGGCGTACTCGGCGGAATACTAGCCTTTGGCATTACCGGGGTGGTGGCAGGGCCAGTTATTCTGGCGCTCTTTCTTGTTTTTTTCGAGGAGTCGCGTCAAACAGAAACCTGATTCACTCTAATCTTCCGCTCATGGTTCGACAGGCTCATGGTTCGACAGGCTCACCACAAACGGAAGATCAATAAGTTATGAAGCTGAAATCCGTTCTCCCTGAGCCGTGAGCTTGTCGAACGGTCGAAGGGTGGACAGGTTTTAGCGGCGAATTATTCCATTTTGCTTTCAAGGTGACATTTTATAGACCCTAAAGGTTTTGAAAACCTTTAGGGTCTGTCCTGAAATAAGTGTAATCTTGATAGCAACTGCGAATTAGAACTAATCAGGTCTGTTTTTGCCTACCGGGTAAAGCTTCGTGTACCTAGCCCATTAGCTCTTTACCATCACTCCATAAACAGTCTTCCGAACAGCATCAACCACAAAGATCAGCATTGCCCAGGCGACAACCGAGGCGAACTGAGCTGCACTGAGACCGTAAGCTCTCATAATGTCGCCACCGAAGTAGGTCATCAGAGTCTGGAGACCCACAATCAAACCAAACACCGGCAGGAAATACTGGTTGTCACCGATATGCTCAAAGATATTGAGCTTCTGGTTGCGAACATTGAACATATTCATCATATTGGCCATCACGAAGAAAAGGAAGAAACCGGTATAGAAGGTCTTTTGATCGCTGTCAAAGAATACGAATACTGCGGGAGTCTTGAGATATACAATTGAAGAAACAACAATAAAAAGTCCTGACGTGACAATCGCACTCCACATTTCGGAGGAGACAATAGTCTCCGTCCGCTTTTTCGGTTTCTCTTCCATGTAGCGGGCAAGAGACGGTTCACCACCCAACGCCAGGGCGGCCAGAGTATCCATTATGAGGTTTACCCACAAAATCTGCGTCATTGAAAGTGGCAGATCCACACCGATGAATGGTCCGATAAAAGCAATCAAAACCGCGCCGAAACTGACCGTTACCTGAAACTTGATAAATTTCTGGATTGATTTGTAGATGGTTCGACCATAGAGCGTAGTTTTGGAAATCGCATCCAGGGAGTCATCAAGAATAACTATGTCTGATGCCTCTTTGGCGACTTCTGTACCGCTTCCCATGCTGAACCCGACATCAGCTTTTTCGAGAGCCGGCTTATCGTTTGCTCCATCACCGGTCATGCCGGTCACCAGTCCAAGCTCCTGTGAAAGCTTCACCAGACGCAGTTTGTCGTGTGGAAGGGCTCTTGAGACAACTCTCAGGTGAGGAATCGCTTCCTTTACTTCCTCATCACTCATTCCCTGAAGCTCCAGTGAAGTCAAAATCAGGGAATCCGGTGACAACATCCCCATATCCTGGGCAATAGCATGGGCTGTCTCCTTACGGTCACCGGTAATCATGACAACCTGAACACCCGCCTCAGTCATCAGACGGAACGCCTCTTTCGACGATGGTTTAATATCATCACGTATCGCAACAAGACCGACAAAGGTCATGTCATCCAGAGGCAGCTTCGGCTTGTCGGCATCTCCATCGGTTGAATCGACAACAGGGATCTCTTGCCGGGTGGTTGTAATTGCAACCACACGCATCGCTTTGGCGGCATAGAAATCAATTTTGGCATTGAGCTTGTTGTGGTCGTCAGCAGTGAGGGGCGCTTCCGTGCCATCATTGGTATAATAACTCGTACAGTTGTTCAGCAGAACATCTGGAGCACCTTTCACCAAAGTACAATTATGGCTTCCCCGCACCTGACTCGCCATGAATTTGTCGGTCGAGTTGAAGTTCAGACGGTTGACCAGTTGTACATCGTGACTTCTGATTTCGTCGTGGACGAAATGAAGCAGTGCTTTTTCAGTGACATTTCCGCCAATTATCTGAATAGTGCCATCGTCGTGTTTGTTATAGGACGCATTGGTATTGACTGAGAGCGATATATCAACCCACTCTTTGAGCATCGTCGGCAATTCGTCATAATTGTTATATTCAGTCTCATCACCTGAATAGAAATTGACAACGCTCAATTTCCCTTCTGTTATGGTTCCGGTTTTGTCTGAAAATAGAATGTTGAGCGAACCGGCCGTTTCAATTCCCACCATTTTCCGCACAAGTATATTATCCTTGAGCAGCTTTTTCATATTGAGAGACAAAACTATGGCAATCATCATCGGCAGTCCCTCTGGAACCGCCATGACTATAATTAAAATTGCCAGAATTATTGCCTGAACAATGTCTGGTCCGATAATGGACATGTTTGCCATGCTGAAATAAGTTACTGCGCCAGGCGCAAGAGTCGGGTGGAGAAAGGCTTTTACCAGCACAAAGGTGATAGCAATAACTGAGCCGCCGATATAGCCGAACATTGAAATCCCTTTGGCGAGATCAGTAAGTTTGGCTTTAAGCGGAGAATCAATTTCCTCGTCTTCACCCATGGAAAGTGAACCGGAAAGAGTGCTTATTCCAACTTTCATCGTCTGCATGACCGCCTCACCATCCACTACTACCGCTTCACGAAAAAGTTTGTAGGGGTTTATAAGAGGCGAGCCTTCAACATCATGTTCATCACCTTGAAATGAAAAGCCTTCCGGAGCCAGTCGCTTGGAGTTCGGTTCGTTTTCACCATTGAGCGACACCTGATTTGCTTCCAGCCCTCCGGCGATCAGAATACCGTCAGCGGGAATCTTATCGCCCGTCTGCAGAACAACCAAATCGCCCACAACAATCTCACTGATTAGCACCTCTTTTACTATCCCGCCACGAATTACCTTACAGTAAATCCGGCTGGCCTCTTCCTGTAGATCCTGAAACTGGTTTTCAGAGCTTAATTCACTCCAGGTTCCGACAAGGGTTGCAAGCGTTACGGCGATAAAAATCCCGAACGGTTCATACCAGTGAACAAAATCGAAATAGTAGAAAACCAGTTGTACGGCCAGAGCCAGAAAGAGAATCTGAATTATTGGATCACCCTTGATGGTATCAAGAGCTTTCCCCCAGAAGGTGTCTCTTTCCTTCTGAATGATTTCGTTGGAACCAAACTCTTCACGACTCTTTAAAACTTCCTGTTCTGTTAAACCATTCATTTTTATCTGCATAGATACCTCTTATCAATTAGTCTGTCTGAGTCCAACAGGCTTTTTATTCCATTTTGCTTTCAAGATGACATTTTATAGACCCTAAAGGTTTTAAAAACCTTTAGGGTCTGCC